>CASFSH010000361.1 GCA_949297205.1 uncultured Bacillota bacterium
TGTTCCCAAAATATTTATTTCAGCAGGCTTTATCAATGCGAGCTGTGTAAAATCTTTGATTTTACACGAAAAATTTTGACAATAGTCATAATTTTTCCAAATGCGATTGAAAATCGCATTTATTCAGTGAGCATTATATAATAAAAGATGCCAAACCGGAAAATTACTGATTTTACGGTATTATTTTTAATCGTAAGTTTGCACAAAATTTGCCGAAAGATAAGGTGAAAATATATATTTTAGTTATTATTTTTGTAAAAACTATTGAAAAAAAACTGTAAAAAGTGTAAAATTGATTGGTATATTAGTATGTATAAAAATGACTTATATATGTTAGTTCTGTTTTACGGAAAGGAAGTTAATAGGAATGAGTAATAATTTTTATCATATGCAGATAGCGGGTCTTGAAAGGGATTTGAGACTGTTTTCTGTTAATGATAATTTACAGATAGCGGCTTTTATAATATTTGGTGATGTTGAGCTGACAGTTGCTTGTGCAAAAGAGCTTTTAAAAAAAGCACCTGAGTTTGATATAATGGTTACTGCTGAAGCAAAAAGTATCCCATTGATTTATGAAATGGCAAGACAGTCGGGAAATAATGATTATATAATTGCAAGAAAAGCACCAAAAGTGTACATGGAAAATATTTTGGAGGTAAGTGTAAATTCTATTACTACTCAAAAGGAGCAGAGATTATACATAGGAGATTCAGAAGTTCAAAGAATGAATAAAAAGCGTTGTCTTATAGTGGATGATGTTATAAGTACAGGAGAATCTCTTGCTGCAATCGAGAAACTTGTAACAGAAGCGGGCGGGGAAATTGTAGGTAAAATGGCAGTCCTTGCCGAAGGTGATGCGGCAAACAGAGACGACATAACTGTTCTTGCTCCGTTGCCGTTATTTGACCGGGACGGAAATCCCATAGAATAAAAATTTATACGGATTGTGTTATATATGCAGCAATCCGTTTTGTTGTGTTTATAATATTGGTACAGGAAAGCGAGATGGATAATTTGAATTATATGCCGAAAGACTATACGTTTCCTGATGAAAGTATAATATATAAAAAGGCCTCAGGTGTAAACCTTGCAATGAATGTATACTATCCTGTTAATTCTGCAGGTAAAAAACCGGTTGCTTTGTGTATTCACGGCGGCGGATGGACTGCAGTGGAAAAAGAAAATCAGCCGATAGACAAGTGGCAGGGCAGTTGGATGAAACATCAGGCTTCATATTATGCAAAAAGAGGATTTGTAGGAATAGAAATTACATACCGTTCTATTAATCTTGAAGATGTTGATATTACCGACATTGTCGAGGACTGTGAAGATGCGGTAAGATATATTCGAAAATATATTTCAAGAGCAGATGTGGACAGAATGTTTGCGATAGGGGACTCAGCAGGCGGACATCTTGCACTGTGTCTTGCTTTTTCAAATAATATGGAAGTTAGGCCGAAAGCGGTTGTTGCCTGTAATCCTGTGACTGACTGTGTAGACGAAAAATGGGCTTATATTTGTGATGATGTTAATATAAGAAAAAAATATTCTCCGCTTTTTAATATTGAAAAATCTGATGTTTCTTTTTTGATTGTACATGGAACTAAGGATACGGTTGTTCCATATGAAACGTCGGTAAAGTATGTAGAAAAAATGAAAAATATAGGAAATGATACGGAGCTTTTGTCGATAGAGGGTGCATCTCATGCATTTATTTTGTATGAGTATCAGTCAAAACCGGAAGATATTATTGGGTACATGCAAAAAATAGATGAATTTATTGATAAAAAAATATGAGGTGGAATATGGAACTTAAAGGAAAAACAATTAATTTTTTGGGTGACAGTAGTACCGAAGGAGTGGGAGCATCTGCACCGGATAAAATATATTTAAACGTATTAAAGGAAATGGCAGAGCTGTCATGTGTGAGAAATTACGGTATATCAGCAACAAGATATGCAAAGCAGACAGATCCGGATGATACTGTGGGAAATGCGTTTTCAGACAGATTTTATGAAATGAACAATAATGCAGATGTAGTTGTTGTTTTCGGCGGAACAAATGATTATGGTCATGGAGATGCAAAAATGGGGAGTTTTGACGACAGAGAGAATAATACATTTTATGGTGCTTGCCATGTATTGTTTTCCGGTCTTATAAAAAAATATCCCGAATCGGAAATTGTGATTATGACACCGCTGCACAGAGAATATGATTATATGAAGAGTGAAAAAACAGGAAAAACCCTAAAAGAATATGTAGATGTCATAAAAGAAGTTGCAGAATATTACAGTATTCCGGTGCTTGATTTATTTTCTATGGGTGGATTACAGCCTAATATTGCTGAAATAAAGGAACAATATGTTCCCGACGGTTTGCACCCGTCAGATAAGGGGAATAAAAGAATTGCAGACAGACTGTATTCATTTTTGAAATGCTTATAATTAGTTTATTGGAGGTTTTAACAGATGAAAAAAATCACATTCGGAACACCTGAGCAAATTGTTCCTTCAAATTATTGTAAAGGATTGAATTATAAAGAAACCGATATTAAGTATAATATTAACAATTTTAAATTTAAAGAAACCAAAAGAGGCTGCCTGCTGGAATTTCCGCTGGAATTCGGTGAAGAAGTATTTGGATTTGGATTGCAGCTGAAAGGATTTAATCATAAAAATCACAAGCTTCAGTTAAGAGCAAATTCAGATCCCGTTGCAAATACCGGAGATTCTCATGCACCTGTTCCGTTTTTTGTAACCAATAAGGGATACGGAATGTATTTTGATACTGCAAGATATATTGAGGTTTGTTGTGGATACGGTAAAAACAAATCAAGAGAACCGGAAGCTAATAATACAATAATTGCAACCGCAGAGGATTTATATAAGAAATGCGGTCTTAGGGAAACAACCGTTATGTCGGTAGAAATACCTGTAGCCAAAGGCATTGATGTGTACATTTTTGAAGGTAAAAATATTTTGGACATTGTATCACAGTATAATATGTTTTCGGGCGGAGGCTGTGATGTACCTGAATGGGGATTGGGTGTTTTATACAGAGCATATGCAAAGAATACAGGTGATCAGATTATAGAACTTGCAAAATATTTCAGAGATAATGATATACCTGTTGATATAATGGGACTTGAGCCCGGCTGGCAGTCAAGCACCTATTCATGTTCATATGTGTGGGATGAGGAAAGATATCCTAATTATGAAGAAGTAATAAAATATTTGAGGGAAAATGATTTTCATATTAATCTTTGGGAACACGCATTTGTAAATCCAACTTCGCCGATTTATAATCAATTGCATGATTACAGCGGTGATTATGAAGTATGGAAGGGAATTATCCCTGATTTCGCAACTGAAGAAGCACAAAAGATATTTGCGGATTATCATAAAAAATATCTTGTTGATAAGGGAATAGACGGATTTAAACTTGATGAGTGCGATAACAGTGATTTTGTACATGATTGGAGTTTCCCGAATTGTACCGAATTTCCTTCCGGAATGGATGGGGAACAGTACCATCAGATGTTCGGCGTTTTGTATATGCAGGCAATTATGAGAGCTTTAGGTGATAATCCTACATTATCCGAAGTTAGAAATGCCGGAGCATTGAGTGCATCCTATCCGTTTGTGTTGTATAGTGATCTTTATGATCATAAGGATTTTATAAGGGGTATAGTGAATTCAGGATTTTCAGGGATTTTATGGACTGCTGAATTAAGAGATGCAAAAAATAAAAAGGATTTAATAAGAAGATTGCAGTCTACTGTATTTTCTGTTCAATGTCTTATTAATGCGTGGTATTGTCCTGAAGTCCCTTGGAAAGAGTTTGATTGTGAAGATGATGTAAAAGAACTTTTAAGAGTGAGAAAATCACTTGTACCAATGCTTAAAAAAGCCTTTGAAGAATATAAAACCATAGGAAAGCCTCCGGTAAGAGCACTTGTAGCAGATTATACGGAGGATAAGGAAACATATTTTATTGATGATGAATACATATTCTGTGACCGTCTGATTGTTGCTCCGCTTACTGCTGAATCAGATGAAAGAGATGTATATCTGCCAGAAGGCAAATGGGTAGACTACTGGACAAAACAAAGTGTAGAACCGGGACATTTTACCGTAAATACAGAAAAAATTCCTGTTTATGAAAGAATAGATTAAATTTTGGTTTGCGTATTAAATTTAAGCAAGTACAAAAAGTAATCATAATAATTAAAATGATTACAAATACTCATGCATGGCATATCTATACATTTCAGCTCGACAGATGACTTTACTGCCAGAGAAATTAGCATGATATTATGAATGTAAGTTGTTTTTATAAATAAAAATATTTATTTGGCGAAAGCTGAATGAATCAGAAAGGATAAAAAAATGAATTATAAAAATATTGATTTGCATAATGTAGAGGAAATCAGAACTACACCGGACAAAAGCGGTGTAATGATTTATAGATTTCCGTTTGACGTAATAGACATGTTAAAAGAAGCGGGTTCATATGAGTCACGTTCAAATACCGGCTGTGAAATAAGATTTATAACAAATGCAAGTATTATTTGGCTTACAATGGAAGCTGTAAAAAATGATGCTGTTCTGACTGTTTTTTTAGGAGATATTATTTATAAACGATATGTTTTAAAAGCCGGTGTAAAAACAACATTACAGTTGGAGAAAAATGCTGAGTTTGGCAAGGTTAATCAGGAAATTATCAATTCACTGAACAAGAGATTTCCAATATCATTATGGAGAATATGTATAAATAACAATGCAACGTGCATATTGTATGATGTAAACGGTCTTGACGGATTTATACGTCCGCCTATGCCGGAAGAACTTCCCGAAAAGAAATGGCTTGCATACGGTTCATCTATTACGCATGGCTGCTGGACGGATGATACCTCAAATTCTTATATACAAATTGCCGCAAGAATGTTGGGGGTTGATGTGTTGTGCAAAGGAATGTCCGGATCATGCAAATGCGAGAGAGAAATGGCAAATTATATAAAAAAAGCTGATTGGGATTTTGCTACTCTTGAGTTGGGAGTGAATATGTACAAACTAAAAACAAAGGAATTTAAAAAGAGAGTGCATTATATGATAAATGAGGTTTATAATGCGAATAAAGATAAAAAAGTATTCGTATTTACTCCATTTCCAAGTTATTTCAGTTTTGGATTGGATAAAGATAAAACAGAAAAACATACGGATTATGTAAGAATATTAACAGAAATTGTTGAGGAGATAAAATCAGATAATGTAATATTGATAAGAGGCGAAGAAATATTGAATGATAATTCATATCTTTGTTATGATATGCTTCATCCTTCTGAATACGGACATCAAAGAATGGGAGAAAACCTTTACAACAAACTTAAAGATCTTATTTAA
>CASFSH010000362.1 GCA_949297205.1 uncultured Bacillota bacterium
TGTTCCCAAAATATTTATTTCAGCAGGCTTTATCAATGCGAGCTGTGTAAAATCTTTGATTTTACACGAAAAATTTTGACAATAGTCATAATTTTTCCAAATGCGATTGAAAATCGCATTTATTCAGTGAGCATTATATAAGATAATTTTATGCCCAAAAAGCAATTTATTCTGATATAATGCCCCGGGATAAAGTTTATCATACCGTATCATTTTTCGAGCAATCCAAAAAGCTGCTGCAAATATTCTCTGAATTTTGCAGCAGCCTTTTTTGAAGGATAATTTTAATTTTTATTAAAGGTAATCGTTATTGTTGTACCTTTATCAACAATACTATCAACGGAAATTTCCGCATTATGGTATATTGCCGCATGTTTAGCAATTGACAATCCTAATCCTGTTCCCCCAACAGCTTTTGACCTTCCTTTATCCACACGATAAAATCTTTCAAATATTCTGCTTTGTTCCGGATACGGTATGCCTATGCCTGTATCACGTATTGTCAGCTTAACTTTATTATCAGCTGATGAAAGAATAACATCCACATTGCCGTCCTGTTTATTATATTTGATAGCATTATCGCATATATTATATATCATTTCGTCAAGTATTTTACGCACACCGTAAATAACAACAGAATCCCCTATAAGATTTACGGTAACATTTTTCTTTTCCGATGAAGGCTTTAACCTTTTAATAACCTCGGAAGATAATTCATATAAATCTACCGGTTCAGAAGTATATTTTATGTTCCTCTCGTCCAGTTCGGAAATCTTTATTATGTCGTTAACCAATGATATTAACCTTTGTGATTCGTCATAAATTGATTTTGAAAAATCCACAACCGTTTCGGGAGGTGTATTACCGTCCTTCATAAGCTCGGCAAATCCGGAAATTGAAGTAAGAGGTGTTTTCAGTTCATGGGAAACATTAGCGGTAAATTCACGCCGCATATCTTCTCTTCTTGCACTTTCGGTAATATCTATTATAATAATAACAGCTCCTATAACTCTATCATTTTTATACACCGGATTGGCAATAAGATTATATGTCATATCATCATATTGCATTCGGCTTTCTGCTCTTTCACCGGCTAAAACGGTATTGATTATATTCCGGAAATTATGCGTTCTATTTAATGTCAGTACGCTTCCCGTCTTAACGGTTTCTGCTTTTAACAGTTTTAGTGCTGCAGAATTATATGACAATAAATTTGTTTTTTCATCTATAATCAAAAAGCCCTCATTCATATTTTCCGTTATCAGCTTAAATTCATTTTGCATCTGATATGCATCTTCCAATTGCTTTGATATTGTTTTTTTCTGAGCAGCTATTTTGCTCAAGAAGGGAGCCAGTTCTTCATACACATTATTATTTTCCGGATCATCAGGATTTATATTATTTATAGGGCTTATAATATTTTTTGATATTTTTGATGAAATGAAGAAAGTAAGTATAAGCGCAATTATCAAAATAACTATCAATGGTTGTATGAGTCCGAGCAAAACGGTTATAATTGTATATTGTGTTGTGGAAACACGAAGTATTGTTCCGTCTGAAAGCACCGTAGCATAATACACGGTTTTTTCGGTAAAAGTATCTGAATATCTGATGCTTGTTCCACTGCCGTTTTCTATTGCAAGCTGTATTTCTTTACGATTTAGATGATTGTCCAAAGTTTCAGTATCGGCAACTGTATCTGCAATAACCGTACCGTTTGGGTCAATTAAAGTGATTCGATTATTATTTTTACTGAAATTCTTAAAAAAATCAGTCCCATCCTGTTCAATTGTGTATCCTATATATTTTGCTTCATTTTTTAGCTCATTTAAAATCTGCCCTTCAAATAGGTCAAATATAATTCCTGTTATAAAGATCAAACTTATAATAAGTACCGACATTGAGGTTAAAATTATTGAACGGTATATTTTATTTGTCATCAACAATACCTCCGATTTTATATCCGATATTTTTTACAGTCTGAATGAGATTCCCTGCTTCTCCGAGTTTCATACGCAATTTGCGGATATGAACGTCAAGAGTACGCGATTCTTCATAAAATTTACCCCAAACCCTATTCAGCAGTTCATCACGCGTAACAACATTTCCTTTCGCCGAAAGAAGTACTATTAAAAGCGAATATTCTTTATATGACAAGTTTATATCTTTGTCCGAAACTCTTATAATATGTTTTTGCGGATCAACATACAGCGGGCCCCAGGAATAAACTGTAGCATCATTATTTTTATATGTTCTTCTTAAAAGAGCTCTCACACGCGAAACCAATTCAGTCATACCAAAAGGTTTTGCAATATAATCATCCGCTCCCATATCAAGACCTGTAACTTTATCAAATTCGCTGCCCTTTGCAGTAATCATAATTACCGGAATATCGCTTGTATTTTCTCTTTCTTTCAGTTTTTTCAAAATTGAAAGTCCGTCTTCTTCGGGGAGCATTATATCCAACAGTATGAGCTGAGGAAGCTTAAGAAGCATATCCGACCAGAATAAATGAGGCTGCTCGAAACCTTTTATGTCATATCCTTCTTTAGAGAGTGCATAACATACTAATTTCCTGATGTTGTCATCATCCTCTACAAAATAAATCATCACCTATCACCCGCCTTAACAATATTATATCATATTACATTATTTACATCAATATTAAAACGCCAAATAATAGCATTCTTTTTATTTATGATTACCGGTAATGGAGTATATTACCCATTCTGCAATATTTTCGGCGTGATCTCCGATTCTTTCGAGATATTTCGCAATCATCATTAAATCCAGCAGGGCTTCTGCATTATCATGACCTGACTGAATACCAAAAATCAGTTCATTTTTTATTTTAATAAATAACTCATCTACATTATTGTCTTGTTTAATAACATTGTTGGCTAATTCCATGTCGGTTTTAACAAAAGAATCAATACTGTCTGTGACCATTTTTATAGTAGATTCAGCCATTTCTTCAATATGAACCTGTGTTGTATAACCGCATACATTTACAAAATGTGCAATTTCAGCTATATCAGAGGCCTGATCACCTATTCTTTCCATATCGGATATCATTTTTAAAGCAGATGATATTCTCCTGAGATCCGACGCGACAGGCTGCTGCATCAAAAGCAATTTCATACACAGATTTTCTATATCGCGTTCCTTCTGATCAATTTGCTTATCTGTATTATAAACATTTTCTTTGAATGTTTCATCATTATCAATCAGATATTTTACCGCATTATTTATAGCTTCTTCACATAAAGCACCCATTGTTATCAGTTCGGTATTCAACATCTGCAGCTGTTCATCAAAACGAGTTCTCATATTAACCAAACCTCCCTGTAATATAGTCTTCGGTACGCTTGTCTTGCGGCTTGGAGAACATTTTTTCCGTATCATCATATTCAATCAAATCACCAAGCAGAAAAAATGCCGTCTTATCTGCAATACGAAGTGCCTGCTGCATATTATGCGTTACAATTACAATTGTATACTTTTCTTTTAAATCCATTGCAAGATCCTCTATTTTGGATGTAGAAATAGGATCAAGCGCTGATGTAGGCTCATCCATTAACAATATTTCCGGTTCAACCGCAAGAGCACGTGCTATACAGAGTCTTTGCTGCTGACCGCCGCTATTACCCAAAGCGCTTTTTTTATGTCTTTCTTTACATTCGTCCCATATAGCAGCTTGTT
>CASFSH010000363.1 GCA_949297205.1 uncultured Bacillota bacterium
TTCTCAAGAAATATTTCATATTATGCAACAGGAACATTCAGAGGTGTTGGTGTAAGAGATACTGCACAGGATATACTGTCAATGGTACCGTTTGATACAAGACGTGCAAAGGATAAGTTAAATCTGTTGCTGTCACAGCAATATCAGGACGGTCATACAAACCATTACTGCTTCCCTACAGAGGGTTGGGAACCGCTTGCAAGAACACACTCGGACAATCATTTGTGGCTTGTAATGACTGCATACAATATTGTTATTGAAGAAGGTACTCTTGATTATCTGGATGAAGAAGTTGAATACTATGACGGCGGTAAAGGCACCGTTTGGGAACATATTAAAAAGTCAATTGATTTTTGTATGGCAAATCTCGGAAGTCATGGTTTCCCGCTTATGCTTGCATCCGACTGGAACGATATGCTGTATAAGGTATGCCGTGAAGGAAAGGGAGAAAGTATATGGACTTCAATGCAGTTTGGTACAGTATTAAGACAAATTGCAGAGCTTGCAGAATTAAAAGGTGAAGATAAACAGAAATATCTTGATATTTACGAACAGCAGAAGAAGATTGTAAATGAAATCGCATGGGACGGCGAATGGTACAGAAGATGTATCACCGATGACGGAACATTCATAGGCTCAAAGGCAGAGCCGCAGGCAAAAATCTGGCTTAACACTCAAAGCTGGGCGGTAATTTCAGGTATGGGTGATAAAGGTGAAACAGCGATGGACAGCGTTAAAAAATATCTTGACACCGAATTGGGTATTAAGAAAATACATCCTTCAATGAAAGACTATCCGTCAAAAGAAGATCCTCTTACATATTATAATACAGGCTGCGGTGAGAACGGCTCGGTATTTTGTCATGCAAATACATGGGCGATTATTGCGGAATGTATCCTGAAAAGACCTGAGTATGCATATAAATATTATCATCAGTTATTGCCAATGGTTGCACAGGCAAAGGCGGGAGAATGGAGATATAAAGCAGAGCCTTATGTATATTCATCAAATATATTCGGACCTGAAAGCGATAAGTTCGGACTTGCAAATGTTTCATGGCTGTCAGGTACTGCTGCATGGATGTACATTGCCGCTACTCAGTATATATTGGGTGTTAGAGCACAGTGGGACGGTCTTTTGATCGATCCGTGTATGCCTAAAGAATGGGATAATGTAAAAATAACAAGAGAATTCAGAGGCTGTGTATATCATATTACCATTAAAAACGGCGGAAAGAAAACATTTATTCCTCATGTTGAAGGAAGAAAAGAATATACAGTTGAAGTATAATGAAATTATGAAAGAATAATCAGATAAAAATTAATCCCCTAAACATTTTGAAAAGTGATTAATTTCGGAATGTAAAAGGGGATTTTTTATGAAAAAAATTATTATTGGGTATATTTCTGTTTAAGGTTACAAATATGTAACAAAATCGTAAAAACATAATTCTTGACTTATTGTTCGTCTTATTATATTATATAATGAGGGAAATTTACAAAATAAAATAATATACTGCTTTGTATATTACTATATTTTGTATTTTCCGACATAAGTTCTTGATTGTGCCGTAAACAGAGATGTCTTTTTAAGATAATACTGCGGAATCGGCGGATAAGAAAGGAATATTTTAATATGTATTATTATATCAGAGGAAAGTATGTCTTAAAAGGTGAAACCTACGTTGTAATTGATGTAGGCGGAATAGGATATAAGATATACACCTCAACGGCGAATATAGAAAAAATGCCGTCATACGGCAGTGAAATTACAATGTATACACATTTATATGTACGAGAAGATGCACAGGATTTATACGGATTTATAACAAATGAAGAGTTGACATTGTTTTTACAGCTTATGTCGATATCCGGAATAGGCCCCAAAGCCGCACTCTCTGTTTTATCGGTTACAACGCCGGAACAGTTTGCAATGGCGGTTATTTCAAATGACGTAAAGATGCTGACAAGAGCGCAGGGAATAGGTCCTAAAGCTGCACAAAGAATTATATTGGAGCTTAAAGATAAAATAAAAACCACCGACGCTATGCCGGAGAACATTAAAACTGCGGTAATTGAGGAACAAAATAATCAGTCGGAAGCAATAACGGCGCTGATTGTTCTTGGCTATACTGCCAATGAAGCAAAAAGAGCAGTTTCAGGAATCAATCCTTCACTGAATGTTGAAGAGATTATAAAAGAAGCTTTGAAAATATTGATGAAGCAGGTGTAAAACATTGATTTTTGATGATGATGAAAGAATTGTAACAGGAGATCTTATAGAAGAGGATACAGAAATTGAAAGCGGTCTGAGACCACGTCAATTTGCAAACTATATAGGTCAGGATAAGGTAAAGGAAAACCTTCAGATTTATATTAAAGCAGCGCTTGACAGAAAAGAAGCACTGGACCATGTTCTTTTATATGGTCCTCCGGGACTGGGGAAAACAACTCTTGCTGGAGTAATTGCAAATGAGATGGGTGTAAATCTGAGAATAACAAGCGGTCCTGCAATTGAAAAAGCAGGTGATCTTGCGGCAATACTCACCAATCTGTCACAGCATGACATTCTGTTCATAGATGAGATACACAGAATGAGTAGAATGGTCGAGGAAATACTTTACCCTGCTATGGAGGATTTTGCACTTGATATTATTATAGGTAAAGGCCCTTCTGCAAAGTCTATACGTCTTGATTTACCAAAATTTACTTTGATAGGTGCAACAACGAGAATAGGAAATCTTTCAGCGCCGCTGCGTGACCGATTCGGAGTCATATCACGTCTGGAGCTTTATTCTCCTGATGATCTTATAAAGATAATAACACGGTCAGCCTCTATTTTAAATGTGGAAATAGAGGAAGAAGGAGCAAGAGAAATTGCCATGCGTTCAAGGGGAACACCGAGAATTGCAAACAGATTTTTAAAACGTGTACGTGATTTTGCAGAGGTAAAATATAATGGTAAAATAACGAAAGAAATAGCAGATATTGCATTGTCATCAATGGAAGTGGACAATAAAGGACTTGACATGACAGACAGCAAGATGATTATGACTATGATAAAAGCATTTGGAGGAGGACCGGTAGGTCTTGACACCATTGCAGCATCAATAGGTGAAGATGCCAATACAATAGAAGATGTATATGAGCCGTATCTTATGCAGCTGGGTTTTATATCAAGAACACCAAGAGGAAGAATAGTAATGCCTCCGGCATATGAGCATTTCAATATACCAGTGTCGGATAAAGGCTGAGTTATAAAAAAATTGAAAGGAAGTATATGTAATGAAGACAAAGTTGTTGTTGCTGATAACGACGATATTGTGTTTTTGTGCCATTTCAACAGCATCTGCCCTTACACTTGAATATAACGGCGAGCGGCATGAATATACCGGGTCAACATATGCACTTATGGTAAATGGAGAGTATGTAGAAACATCTCTGCCACCGATAATTTTTAATGATTATGCATTAGTGCCTATTAGAGACGTGTTTGAGGCAATGGGTGCTACAGTAAAGTATCTTGATGCTTCGCAACAGATATTTATTGAATATAACAGTACTTATCTGAGATTGAAAATAGGAAGCAGTGATGCTTATATAGATGCTAACCATGTTACAATACCCGGAAATGTTACACCTATGTTGATAGCAGAAGCAGGCAGGGATGCAAAAACTATGGTTCCTGTGAGATTTGTATCCGAGAGTTTGGGACTGAATGTTGAGTTTGACGGAGGAAACGGAATAATA
This sequence comes from uncultured Bacillota bacterium, assembly GCA_949297205.1. Classification (GTDB taxonomy): domain Bacteria; phylum Bacillota; class Clostridia; order UBA1381; family UBA1381; genus RGIG1988. The sequence goes on from CASFSH010000363.1 coordinate 3,750, forward strand.
AAAATAATGGATTCAAATGCCGGAAAACAGCCTGTTTTATATAATTTTAAATGTTCTATGTTCGACAGTGTAACAGCAACAATGGAGTTATATTTTGACGCACCTGTACAGTCTATAACGACACCGGTATATACAGATGGAGGAGTACTATATTTTGATATACCTAATGCAACACATTCTCTTGCAAATACTACTCCGATAAATACAGGGGCAATAAAGCAGCTTCGTGTTGGAATACATGATGGTTTTACACGTGTTGCAATTGATCTTGAAAATTGCAGAAGCTATAATGTTGCATTAACAGAAAATATGAAAATAATTTTGGTGGCAGTTGTGAAATATGAAGATACAGAGGAAACTGCACCGCCTAATTCGGGAAATGGAAAAGTTGTTGTACTGGATGCAGGACATGGCGGAAGTGATCCGGGTACAAGCGGAAGCGTAGGAGGAAAAACCTATCAGGAAAAAGATATTAATCTTTCGGTTGCAAAAAAGGTACGTGATATCTTAACTGCAAACGGAGTTACAGTATTAATGACAAGAGACGGAGATACCTATCCATCTTTAACAGAACGTTCTGATTTTGCAAATGCCAATAATGCAGTGATATTTGCAAGTATACATTCAAATTCTGCATCAGCGACTTCTGCATCAGGGTTTGAGGTATATTATAGTGTTCAGAATAATGAAGCGGTAACGGGATTAAGCAGTTCGGAGCTTGCGTCTTCGGTGGTAAACAGTATAAGTAAAAATGTGTCAATAAGAAACAGAGGCGTCAAGACCGAAAATCATGTTGTGACAAGAACAAGCAAAATGCCTGCAATACTTATAGAAATAGGATTTATGTCAAATCCCGATGAACTTTCACTGATGATAAGAGATGATTTTCAAAACAGCTTTGCAAAGGGAGTGGCAGACGGAATACTTGCCGTAATAAATAAAGCGAATCCTCCGCAATAATCTAATGCAAAGATTGAAAAATTCACATATTTTAAGAATGAAAAACAAATGCGGACGTCCTTAAAATAGACAAATTACGTTTTTTGCGTTACAATATGTAATGATGTATAGCAAAAAATAGAGATTAAGAGGAAAAGAGAACAAAATGGAAAAGAAAGATTTTTATTATGATTTACCACAGGAACTTATTGCACAGGAACCTCTTGCAGACAGAAGTGCTTCAAGATTAATGTGTATTGATAAGAAAACTGGTGAATTTTCCCATAAGCATTTTTATGATATTGTTGATTTGATAAACCCTGGAGACTGTCTTATATTAAACGATACCAAGGTAATCCCTGCAAGACTTTACGGATATAAGGAGGATACGGGGGGAGCAATTGAATTTTTACTGCTTCATAAACATTCACTGGATATATGGGAGGTAATATTAAAACCGGGAAGGAGAGCAAAGCCCGGAACGGTTTTTGTGTTTGGAGACGGAAAACTGAAAGCGAAGATTCTTGAAGTTATAAATGACGGAAACAGACTGGTAAGATTTATATATGACGGTGTGTTTGAAAATATCCTTGATGAATTGGGTGAGATGCCTCTTCCTCATTATATTACAAAAAAGCTTGAAGATAAGGACAGATATCAGACAGTTTATGCCAAAAACTCCGGCTCTGCCGCAGCGCCTACCGCCGGATTGCATTTTACAAATGAACTTCTTGAAAAAATTAAGGCAAAGGGTGTAAATATAGGATATGTTACCCTCCATGTGGGATTAGGAACCTTCAGACCGGTGAAAGCCGATAATATTGAAGAACATAAAATGCATTCGGAATTTTATATATTGCCCCAGGAAACGGCAGAACTTGTGAATAAGACAAAAGAATCCGGGAAAAGGGTCATATCGGTAGGAACAACTGCAACAAGAACTTTAGAAACTGCAGGGCAAAACGGTATGCCTATAAAGGCAGGTACCGGCTGGACTGATATTTTCATATATCCCGGAAAAGAATTTCATGTTATTGACGCACTGATTACAAATTTTCATCTTCCCGAATCTACACTGATAATGCTTGTAAGTGCGTTGGCAGGAAGGGAAAATGTGTTAAATGCTTATAATGAGGCGGTCAGGGAAAAATACAGATTTTTCAGCTTTGGTGACGCAATGTTTATAAGCTGAAAAACTGTCTTATGATATGTATAAATCAGGTCATATTATCTGCGTCTGTTACGATTTGATATAAAATAATGCTCACTGAATAAATGCGATTTTCAATCGCATTTAAAAAAATTATGACTATTGTCAAAATTTTTCATGTAAAATCGAAGATTTTACATAGTTCGCATTGATAAAGTCTGCTGAAATAAATATTTTGGGGGCAAA
>CASFSH010000364.1 GCA_949297205.1 uncultured Bacillota bacterium
GTTACCGGAAATTCTTGCTCGTTCAAGTATCGTTTTGATAGCGCAGCTCCGAACCGGAATATATTCGTCTCCATCTCGAAGTACAAGCTGTGTTCCGTCGAGCGTATCTTTGAGAATATCGCCCTTACCCATACTGTCATAGGAATTGACAATAGCTTCGGTTTTCGGCGTATCTCTTACCAAGGCCTCAAACCTCAACGTATTGGACAATTCCTTTTTCCATGTTGTCTTTCCTTTTCTGTCCTCTAAAAAGTCCAGAAAATCTCTTTCTCCCGCAAATTCCTCAAAAAAAGAATCTGCATAAACCATTGTTTCATTCATTTGTGTTTCCACCTTTCTATAAATTTATATATTTCTAAAAGCTCAAAGCTTTTTAGACATAAAAAAGACGGAAATAAATGCATTTTATAAAAAATCACATTCATTTCCGTTATAAGTGCAGTAACCCTGCATAAAATAAAAAAAGCCAACAGCACCTATGCCATATTTGGACATAGCTATACTGTTGACTTAAATTACAATCACAACATCTCGTATGCTAAAACTTTATATTTAAGTTCGGGTAACACCCACGCATAAATTTGTTTATATAATAATTATAACACAATATATGGTGTTTGTCAACCTTAAAAACACAATATGTACCGGTTGAATATATAAACCCATATTTTGTTTTCTTGCACAGGTTTTACATATATAAACAATTTACTATTCAGTTATAGATTTCATTGCTTTATTGCTTAATTCACGTACACCCATTCCCGAATATAAATCTCTTTGCCATTTAGTATAATCAAACGGTTCTTTAATAATGAGACTTATAAACCTTTCAGCATCTACTTTTCCTAAGCCCTCAAGCAGAATTTTCATTCCTTCCGTCCTTACAAGCGTGTCATTTCTCATCATATTATTCGCCCTCCGTTTCTATGATGTAATCAATCGGATTTAAAATTTTGACTATGTCAATTTTTTTCTTCAATATGCCAATATCAGTAGTCAGAAAATAATCGCATTGAGCCTCTGCAGCACAAGCGATATGGATTGCATCCTTTGCTTTTAATCCCTTTATCAATAGGTTTTCTGCTACATTTAATATATTCTCATTCTCCTCAACATAAAAGCTCGCAATATCCTTCCATTTAATTATTGAATCACGTCGAATCTCAAAAGGATTGCAGCTGTTTTCGTATTCGAGCATATATGACCAAACCAACGAATGTTTTCCATTCAATATCATATCTTGAACCGCAAGTTTGGCTTGTGTTTCAAGGTGAATTTTAAGTTGCGTTTGATCATCAAAAGGTCTGTTAAAACAACAGTTATCCAAATACAGTTTCATCTGTAACACCTTCTCTCCTATTATTTCACCGCGTGCTTCAATATATTTATCGTTTCTGTAATGTCAGATGAACACTTCGGTAATTTATTTGACTCTTTTGCAATTTCTTCTAATTCATTCACGTAGCTTTTCGGATAAACACATACAGGCTGAATAAATATTATACCATCTTTCTGACTGATGTCAAGCTTATCTCCTTCATGCAGCTGCATTTCTTCAATAATATCTTTGGGAATAGTAATTTGCGACTTTTTTCTTAATTCCATTATTGCCATAAGTCCGCCTCCAACTTTCCTACTTTCTAACTATATTATATTATAAAACTGCTTTAAAGTCAACATTCATAACACAATTTCTTAAATAATATTTTATTAAAATCAACATATACTTTTTTATTTTCCTATTCGGCATATATGTTCACGAACACTCAGCATCAGATCAATACCTCTTGCAATCATATTAACCGACTGCTGAAACAGCAATTCTTTCGATGTCACCTTATAGTTTGTAAATACGTCCATAGCATTGCAAAAATCATTCATTCTCCGCCTGCAATCAGGAAGCTTCAATGCGGCCTCTAAATATTCCGAATAGTCTTCTCCATCACATTCCGGATGACTGTTTAAAATATCAATTATAAAAGCACTGGCATTTACAACGCACTCAGGGTATACAACTTCTGAAGACATTTTTCTGATATACTGCACAGTTTTATTCAAGGCTTCATATCTGAATGATATTTCCATATACGCTTTATAAAACTTTGATGCGGCATCTAAGTGGAGCGCCTCCGCTTTATTATACCGCTTTTGCATATTTTCTGCTTTTACACATAATTTCCGATACTCAACCGCAGAACATAAAATAATATCATTCACATTTCCACCTCCATATGCCCTTTCGTCTTTTTAATTTGCTCTTGTATACGTATCAGTAATCGACAATGCCCCTGAAGAATTTTCTTCAAAAGGCATATGTCAACTACTAAACATTTTTTCTCATTATCTTTGCTATCTAATAATTTTGGTCTCGCATACGAGATAATATGTGTCGTATCCGTCTTTTTCGGTGCCTTTTGAAACAGGCAGAGAATAATCAACATATCCGATAAAACCGATTATGTTTTCTTCCGGCTTATATCCGTTTTCCTCTGATTCCTTTAACTGTTCTTTCAGCCACGCATCAACCTTATCCTGCGATTTTGTTACTATCAGGGAAGAAACAGTTTCTTCCCCGTCAAGTAACCCCATGCAATTAAGTACATAGCAAACATATACATATTCTTTATCGTTCATTTCACTCACCCTTATAGTTATTTAATTTTATATAACCCAAAGAAATCAATATTTTTTCGATTTCATCCGGAGTTACGGCACTCATAGTTGAAAGCTCATCAAAGAGTTCGCTGTTTTTCTCAAATGCCGTGAATGCGTCGTCAAAAACCTCTACCCTCGCAGCCAGCTTTTTATTATACTTATAAAAGCTGATCATAAATTCATATTCAACGCCGTCTCCTGTGACTTTCTGAACTATATTAAACTGTTCATCTAAATATTTATCATTTGATTCGGGTTCCGTAAAACGATAAAACCCTTTAAAACTTTTTACGCTCATTTTCTTTCTTCCTTTCATATGTTTAGTTCTTTACAGATTTTTTCAAGCTGTGATTTCAACAATCTGTTATTTCGGCAGAATTGTTC
>CASFSH010000365.1 GCA_949297205.1 uncultured Bacillota bacterium
CCGAGAATAAATGTTGCAATTGTTGCCCCGGCTCTTGTTTTTATGTTTTTCTTTGCCCATTCACCAAACGCCGCACTTCCGCCGGCCTTATTAATAATTGCAACCAATGCTCCCAACACAACAAGGAATATAAATATACCGGCTGTATCAGATACTGCGGCAATAAGGCCCTGATTTAACAAATTATCCATTGCAGCAACCGGATGGAAATTGGTTGAGAATAACGCACCTACCAAAATACCTATAAACAATGAAGAATAAACCTCTTTTGTTATAAGTGCAAGGCCTATTGCTATAACCGGAGGCAGCAATGAAAATATTGTACTGTGGAACATACTTACAAATTCTTCACCTTCACCGGCTTCGGCCGCAAATCCCGTTATTGACAATATTAACATAAAAAGTACGGTAACAATTGTCATAACATAAAGTTTTTTTCTGCTTCTCGTCTTAAACATAACATCCTCCCAATAATAATAAAAATTTACCGCAAAAAAACGGTGGGCATAACAATACCACAACCGTTACACACTAAAATATTATCGGTTATGACAGTGCTCCACATATAATTTATTATCCTTTTTAAAAAAGGAAATTTGTATGTGACAGTACGTTACATATTCTGCAACGTCTCAGCATATGTATTTTGTACCCCATACATATACTTCGGCGAAAATTCCTTTCACTTTCACACGGCACAGTGCGATTTAAAAGCTACTTATAATTCCCGCGCCCCCATCTTTCTGCAATATTTTAAAAAATATATTTGAATATTAGCATAATATTTTATATTTGTCAATAAAAAATAAAAAATTTGTAAATTTTTTTTTAATTTTTAGATATTTTGAATAACCACAACAAAAATAAATATGAAAAAAGCTGTCACAGAATAATCTGCAACAGCCAAAATTCATTTAAAACATTAAGCTGAGTAAACACTGCATTGTGTCTTATCTCTGCCCTTTCTTTCAAACTTAACTTTACCGTCGATAAGAGCAAATAAAGTATCGTCGCTTCCTTTACCAACATTCACACCAGGGTGGATTTTGGTACCGCGTTGTCTGACAAGAATATTTCCTGCCAATACAGCCTGTCCGTCTGCTCTCTTAACACCAAGTCTTTTTGACTCGCTGTCACGGCCGTTCTTTGTACTACCCATACCTTTTTTATGAGCCATTTAAAACACCTCTGCTTTCAATTAAATTCTTTCAAAAAACTAAGCGTTGATTTTTTCGATTGTTACCTTTGTGTAAGGCTGTCTGTGACCTTTCTTTTTACGCTCGTTCTTCTTTCTCTTCATTTTGAAAACGTAAATTTTCTTTGATTTACCCTGCTTTTCAACCTTTGCGGTTACTGTTGCACCTTCAACCAAAGGAGCACCTACGGTTACATTTTCACCGTCAGCCACAACAAGAACCTTATCGAATGTTACTGTTTCACCTGCTTCTGTTTCCAGCTTTTCGATGAAAATAACATCTCCTTCAGAAACTTTATACTGCTTTCCTCCGGTTACGATTACTGCGTACATAAAAACACCTCCTTATAAATATGAAGTCACGCTGTCATAGGTATGCATATGCATTTTTTAACCCATTCCATGCGGATACTATAACAGTATAACAAAAAAAGCCATTATTGTCAATAGTTTTGCAATATTTTTTTTAGTCCTTATTAACCAAATTTTTCATTGGCTATGCTGTTTTTTTAGTATTTCTGATTATTTGTTTTCTGTCTTTTTTGAAAATATTTTATTCAATAAAACCGTACACAATGCAATTATTGCTATTACAACAAGAATACCCAGCATACCTTCGCCCATATATTTTAAATTAATTATAAAATTCATAGGATTAAATGTCATTTTACTCCTCCATTCCGCCGCCAACATAACGGCACAAATTCCAGCGTGAAACAAAAGCAGGCAGGTTGCCTCTTTAAGTGATAACGGCGTATGTTTATACTTCCGTTCTCGAAAAACGGTAAGATGCACAGCTTTTTTCACGTTACTATCCTTCAACAATTATTTTCTGCATTACAGGAAAAAATTAAGTATCAGTCCGCCTGCGATAACAGACGCAATCTGTCCCGACACATTTACACCGATTGAATGCATTAAAAGGAAATTCTGCGGGTCTTCTTTTAACCCCATTTTATGAACTACACGTCCCGACATAGGAAATGCCGAAATTCCCGCAGCTCCTATCATGGGGTTCATCTTTTTCTTAAGGAACAGGTTTAAAATCTTTGCAAATATAACTCCGCCTGCTGTATCAAAGATAAATGCAACAAGTCCCAATCCGAGAATCAAAAGCGTGTCAAATTTCAAAAAGCTTTCTGCCTGCATTTGTGACGCTATTGTTATTCCCAGAAGTATTGTAACAAGATTTGCAAGTACGTTTTGTGCTGTCTGTGAAAGGCTGTCAAGCACTCCGCACTCTCTTATAAGGTTACCGAACATCAAAAATCCGATAAGTGACACCGACGCCGGTGCAACCAATCCCGCAATTACCGTAATAACTATAGGGAATAAAATTCTTGTGGTTTTTGATACATTACTCGGCTTATAATCCATCTTAATTAAACGTTCTTTTTTGGTTGTAAGAAGTTTAATAACAGGCGGCTGTATAATCGGTACAAGCGCCATATACGAATATGCCGCAACCATTATCGCACCCATATATTTTGAATTGAGCATCTGGGCAACTACAATTGATGTAGGGCCGTCTGCCGCTCCTATTATGGCAATCGACGCTGCATCATTTATATCAAAGAACATTGATGCGGTACACAATGTAAAGAATATTCCAAACTGTGCCGCAGCACCGAAAATCATAAGTTTGGGATTACTTAACAACGGTCCGAAATCTATCATTGCACCTATTCCGATAAACAATATCAACGGAAACAATTCATTTGCGATACCTGCATTATACAATGCGGTAAGTGCTCCTTCCTCCCCTACCGCACCGGAAAAAGGTATATTTACCAATATTGCACCGAATCCTATAGGAAGCAGCAATGTAGGTTCCATATCCTTTTTTATTGCAAGATATATAAGTATTCCTCCTATCAGCCACATTATAACATGCTGAGGGGTTATTGCCGAAATATTTTGTAATATTGACTCCATTCTTTTATCTCCTTTTTACTTTATTATCTGCTCTCAATTTCTATTATATTTTTGCACAAAACCTCTAATTCCACCATATCACGGCTTTCAAGTTCCACAAAAGAAAGCTTGTTAAATTTATCATATACCGTATCATAACCGAAATATATCAATACAGGGGTATATTTCTCACTGTTTGCTTCCTTTTCCTGCTTCATCTGCTGCGCAATGGGAAGATAAACATTTTTAATCTCCGTTATTTTTTTCTTTGCGTAATTTTCATAATGTTCATTTAATGCCGCTATACCTTCACTGTTGTCTGTATTCTCAAGCTGAGGATATGTAATATGTGCGTTTATCAAAACATTGCCTTCCTCATCTGATATTTCCTCTTCAATACTGTTCTTTGAAATATTATGCTCATTTTTTGGGGTGTTGATTTTTACAGAACGTGTTTCCTCCTCCCATAAAACCTCTGCATTCAGACCTTCCGAAACCGCCCTTAACGGAACATATGTCTTTTCGTCTATCAATTTTGCAGGTACGGCAAGCTCTGTCTGCTGACTGTTAAGAATCATCACATTTGAATCTATAGCCAATTTCAGTATATTTGTTCCGTCATATGCCATCACTGCTTTTTCATCGTCTATCCATTGAATTTTTGCACCCAATGCCTCGAAAATATCTCTCATAGGTATAAGAGTTGTATCATTTTCAATCACGGGAGCATACTGCGTATTCAATAATTCTCCGTCAATAAATACTTGCACCTGTGACGATGCGGAAGCACCTGCTGCCGATATTACCAGTACCGCGGCAATCGGCAGAAACATTTTTTTCATAAAACCATCCTTTCGTAAACAAGACATAAAATTTTCGGTCTGAAACTCCGATTATGCCATACTATACTATATTATATTATATCAAACTTTTTGTCAAGTTAATTCACTACATTATGACTAATCTTTACCAATTCTTAATTTATACTTTACACGGCAAAATTCAAATGTTTCAGTTTATTTTTCTGTTTTTGTTTCTGTTAACAATTCGGTTATTTGTTCCGTTAATGTTTTGAATATATTTGCCGAAATTGCAACCTGCCATATCAAATCTTCTATTCTGTCTGAATTTACATCATTATCCTTTAAAATGGGATCCGAGCGTCGGCTCTTGACGAAAACATTTCTGTTTTCTTCAATTCGGTGGGTATAAAACTTATTCAGGGCTACGGGCTTACCGAAACAGCACCTGTACTTTCCGCCGAAAGACGAAGTATAATGAGAAAAGGTTCTGTGGGCAAAGCCATGAAAAGTGTGGAAATAAAAATCTGTGACCCCAACGAAAACGGAATAGGTGAAATTATTGCAAAAGGTCCTAACATTATGATAGGTTACTATGAAAACGACGCCGCCACCAGAAATGCCATTAAAGACGGTTGGTTTCATACGGGAGATATGGGTTATATGGATTCCGACGGATACCTTTTTATTACAGGCAGAAAAAAGAATGTAATTGTATTGTCAAACGGTAAAAATGTTTATCCCGAAGAACTCGAACAGCTTTTAAACAATATATTCTGGAATTCGGCGGAAACGACTGCGATTTTAACTGGGCTGAAATTTCCGAAAATCCCGAAATTTCTCATCTTCCCAACACAAATATTTCCACATTTTGCGATTCATTAAAAAAAATTGCCGACAAAATAAAAAATACAGGCAAAATACCTGTTCTGCTTTCTCTGCCCCCTATTGATTCCGAAAAATACTTTAAAAAGCTTTCTGAAAATCTTAATGCAGACAACATTTTTAAATGGCTCGGATCAAGAGTTTCACGTATTTCCGACTGGCATGAACGTTATAATCCGGGTGTATTTAATACAGCTTACGAAAACAACATAAAATTAATCGACATTACTTCACCCATACTTGAACATCCGGACACCCCCTCTCTTCTCTGCTCCGACGGGATTCATCCCAACAAATACGGTCACAAAATTATTGCAGACACAATTATTCAATATGTTACAAAACATAACATAATTTTTTAAAAATTTGTAAATAAATTAATTTATCCACATGGTTGTTGACATGATTTGCTTTTTGTGTTATAATATATTACAATGGTCGATTTATTAGTATTATTTCAAAATTATATCCAAAATAACATAATTCCATTAAATATATTAAAAAAGGAGCAGAAGACTATGGATACTTTAACCGCTATGATTGCATCGGAAATTAAAAAACAATACAAAAGTGTAAGAAAATTTTCACAGGCAATCAATATCCCTCAAACAACACTTGCAAGCACACTAAAAAACGGAGTCAGTGGAACCGCGTATGAAACAATTGTTAAAATATGTAAATCACTGGACATTCAATTGGTAAATTATCAATTTCCTCTGCACGTAGATGATAATGCCCTTAAATTACTTGATATTTACAATAAACTTGATGAAAAAGGTCAGCATGCCGTTCATACTGTACTGAAAATTGAAAATGAACGCTGTTCTTCTGATTTGTCCGATTATCACATTGCCGCTTTTTCCGGAAGAGACAAAACAACCAATAAGAAAGCAAAAAAACAAAAAGACGTTAACGACATACTTAACAAAATTGACTGATACGGTGTGACTGCAAGTGAATATTTACAAAAGACAAGCCAAGAAATTTATTTCTCAATTTAAATTAACCGAAATTTCCTCCGCGTCCCTTACCGACGCCATAGAAAAGTGCGGTTATAAAGTCATAAGATACCGTCCTTATGTAAATAAAGACTATGTTTATGATTTATTAAAAGAGCTTGATGTTCTTGAATTTTCAAACGGAGAAAAAGCTTTTACATATTCCGATTCGGACAACAGATTTGTTTTTCTCTGCAAAGATCTGTCGGAAGAAGAAAGCTGTATTCTGTTATCCCATGAAGCAGGACATATTTTCCTGCATCATATGGGAGGAAAAGTTATTTCCGGACAGGATATTTTAAACGAATATGAAGCAAATGAGTTTTCTCACTATCTTCTCAGCAAAAATTTATTTCGCAAAATATCTTTTAACATCAGAAAAAACAGAACTGCATATATTATTGCCTCAGTAATTTCTTTATCACTGTTATTCTCTGCTTTTATCTGCGTTAAAATTTTTATGTCCGATTCCGATTCTTTTTACTATGTTTCAGAAAACGGCGAAAAATATCACCGCGAAAACTGCATTTATATTAAAGGAAAGGACAACCTGAAAAAATATTCTGTTGATGAGCTTAAATCTATGGGTTATCAGCCATGTATGGTATGCATTCCCGACGAATAAAGCATAAACGGTTACATACCAAACCGAATAAATTTTTTGTTAAATACAAAACCGCACAGTGCAGTTATATACAACTATACTGTGCGGCTTTTCTTTTTTACCGAACTATATCTTTTGTGAAAGTCTTGTCCGATATAAGCATTTCATAAACCTTTTTCATTACTATCTTGCCGGATCTGTTTAATTTTGTTATGTCTATTTCCGGTTCTTCGGATAAATCATCAACATTTTTATCCCACACTCTGCCTACAAGATAATCTGCCGTAACATTGAAAATACTTGCAAGTTGACAGAATTGTTCAGTTGTCGGTGCTCTCATCTGTGATTCCCAGTTAGCTACCACCGATCTGGAAACGTTCATCAACACCGCCAATTCTCCCTGTGTCATTCTTTTTTCTTTTCTCAGCTTACGTATTATAGGTCCCGTTACATGTGCCAATTCATACTTTAACATAACTAATCTTTTCCGCTCCCCCGGATATTTTTTTATTTAACCAATTATGTATAATTAAAGCTTTTTGTTCCTGCTGAAATAACTCTTTGTTTCCGCCGCCACTACTCCGCTTAGCGCAAACAATGCAATCAGATTCGGCAAAGCCATCAGCCCGTTAAATATATCCGCCAGTCTCCAAACAAAGCTTATTGTAAGATATGGCCCTATCAGTATGGCAGCAATATACAGTGCTTTATAAGTCATAAGTATTTTTTTCTTATCTCCCACAAGATACTGCAAACATCTTTCAGAATAATAATCCCATCCCAGTATCGTAGTAAATGCAAAAAATGCAAGACATATCATCAACAAAAACGCACACACACTGTTTGAAAAAGGCAATCCCGTTTCAAATGCTTTCGTCGTTACAGCAGCCCCTTTAAGGCTTCCCTCCATTGCAAACTGATATGTTCCTGTCAGCACTATTGATAAACCTGTCATGGTACAAATAATTATTGTATCAAAAAATGTTCCCGTCATACATACCAGACCCTGTCTTACCGGTTCCTTTGTTTTAGCAGCTGCAGCTGCAATAGGTGCAGAACCCAGCCCTGCTTCATTTGAAAAAATACCTCTTGCTATACCGTTTTGCATTGCTGTCTTTATGGTTATACCCACTGCCCCTCCGAATATCGCCTGTGGTGCAAATGCACTTTTTACTATCAATACAATTGCATCAGGTAATTTTGTTATATTGGTAATTATCAATATTATACAGCATACAAAATATAACAATGCCATAAACGGTACTATTACCTGCGATACTTTCGATATTCTCTTTATTCCTCCTATTATTACGAGAGCTGCACAAACAGTTACTATTATACCGGAAATAACCACAGCCCATGAATAGCTGTTTCCGCTTACGGAAAATGCAATTGATTCCAATCGGGGATCAAAAAAATTCTGTACCGCCGACGCAATTCCGTTAACCTGTGTTATAGTTCCTATGCCAAACAGTCCGGCAAACATTGCAAATACCGCAAATATCTTTGCAAGCCATCTCCATTTTCTGCCAAGACCTTTTTCTATGTAATAAAACGGACCTCCGAGGACTTTGCCGTTTTTATCTATCTCTCTGTACTTAACTGCAAGAAGCCCTTCGGCATACTTTGTCGCCATACCGAAAAATGCCGCCAGCTCCATCCAGAACAAAGCACCCGGACCTCCTGCCGCTATTGCTGTTGCAACTCCTACAATATTACCCGTTCCTATGGTTGCCGAAAGTGCGGTACACAGTGCGCCGAATGCGGAAACCTCTCCTTCCGCTTCCTTTTCGTCTGATAACATATATTTCAGTGCCAGCGGTAATTTATGTATCTGCAGCACTCCCACCCTTATTGTTAACAGAATTCCTACCGCAAGAATTAGAACTATCAAAGGAATATTCCATATAAAGTCATTTATGCTTGTTAAAATCCTATTGAATTGCTCCATATTTTACACTCCCTACAAAACTAATTTCTGTCTTAACAGAGCATTTTTTATATTTAATTTTTTTGAACATTAGATATTTTTTCTCTCCAAAAAAATAAAGACTTGGATATTATAACATATTTTTATTTTCTTTGCAATATTTTTTAACATTTTTTTAATTTTTTATTAATATTTTATAATATAAAAAAAAAACGGTCAATTATTAATCAACCGCTTTTATCAAAAATCATATAACTTCAGAATTCATAACCCAATTCATCAATTGCCTTTTTTACACTCTCGAGGTCCTCCCTGTATGTCATACCTATCCAATTATCCTCTGATGTGAGAACCTTTATTTTTGCGTTTTCGTTTTTTATAATCCGATCAACAAATACAGGAAGAATATACTCCTGTTTCATGGGATCATTAAGATTATTCAGGAAATCCTTAAATCCCATTTCAAGTTTTTCAAACACCTCGGGATAAAATCCCCAAATATTCATTGAAACCTTTGTATCCATGGGAAGATCTGTATTTTTATCTATATTATAATGCTCTGTTATTCCTGTAAGATACCCGTTCTCGATATTGCATACACCCCTTGTCACCGTTCCGTTATCACTGAGAGTTTTTCCCAATTCATATGCTACCATACACATTTCCTGTGAATTTGCAAAGTGCTCTGTAATATGCTTATAAGCTTTTGCACCGTAATAATCATCGGAATTTACTATGGCAAAAGGAGTTGTTATTTTATCGCGTGCCGCAAGCACCGCCTGTACCGTTCCCCACGGTTTTGTCCTTCCCTGAGGAAATACACACCCCTTCGGCAGGTCTTCACCTATCTGAAAAGCATAATCAACATCCATCAGTTTTTCCGCTCTTTTTCCTATTATATCCCTGAAATCTTTTTCCATTTCGGGCTTTATTACAAAAACCGTCTTTGTAAATCCTGCCATTTTTGCGTCATATACCGAATAATCAAGAAGTATCTCGCCGTTTTTGCCTACCGGTTCAATCTGTTTCAGACCTCCGAACCTGCTTCCTGCACCTGCAGCCATTATCAATAAGGTTGTCTGCATTGTTTCTCCTCCCTGTATTTTACTTAATATATCAATCTTCCGTTATATTATAACAAAGTTTCGTTACAAAGTCAAACATATATATCAACATTATACCCATTCTGTTAAAAAAATCCGCCTTTTTGGCGGTTTTTAAAATTTTGTCAAAATCAATTTCAATCATCTGTATTCCTCATACTATTCGTTTTTTTTCATTTCAATGACAGCTATTCCGAAAAAAATCATAACGCATCCGATAACTCCCGTTACGGTTATCTTTTCATTTAAAAAAACCGCTCCGGTAACAATGGATGTGATAGGTTCGAATGTGGATATTACCGCCGCAGATGATGCACCCTCCTTCTTAACTCCCAATTGAAACAAAGGTATTGCCGCCAGGGTACTTAAAAAGGATATAATCACCGACAAAATCCAGCCCTGTGCCGTAATGGTTACATCAAGAGTATGTGTAAACAATGAAAAAATCAATACGGATATTCCCGAAAAAAGAGAAACATAAAAGGTTAGTTTCAGATAATTCATATTATCTATACCAGACTTATCCATGAATATAACATAAAAAGCATAGAAAACACCCGACATAAACGCTGTCACAATGCCATACATATCAGGCTCTTCCGACGAATCCATAAACATAAGTATTCCCACACTTACAAGCACCAGGGACACAATTTTTGCCGCAGTCAGCCGTTCTCCGAAAAAAATTACACACGCGGCAAATACAATTATCGGATATATATAATGTATCACCGTTGCAGTTCCAACAGAAATATATTTATAGGACATATACAATGACAACATTGCCGCACCGTTTCCAGGAACGGATAATGCAAGTATTTTTAATAAATCATTCTTATTCAGCTTTAAAGATATTTTCTTTATATGAATTATAGCGTACAGCAGCGGAAGAGCCAAAAAAGACCTTAACACAATAAGAGTTACCGCATTGCTTCCTCCCGCATATACACCCCTTGCAAAAAGAGGCATAATTCCATATACAAATGCTGAAATCAACAAATAAATCTTACCGATACTCATAACAAACTCCGTATTCTTCAGGTTTTGTTCCTATTCCCGTAATTACAGTATTGCCCATATTTATTTTATTAATTCAACATCTGCAAATATTCCGTTTTTTGTTTTAAATTAATGCTCACTGAATAAATGCGATTTTCAATCGCATTTAAAAAAATTATGACTATTGTCAAAATTTTTCATGTAAAATCGAAGATTTTACATAGTTCGCATTGATAAAGTCTGCTGAAATAAATATTTTGGGGGCAAA
>CASFSH010000366.1 GCA_949297205.1 uncultured Bacillota bacterium
ATTCACGGTGCAAGGTTTTTTGCAAAAATGCACAAAACCCTTGCACCTAAACAATTCTGAAACGCTTGTAAGCCGCCATGCGGCTGCGTTTCATAATTGTTCAGCAGTCATTAAATAACAATATATTTCCCATAAAAATGTTACCCCAAAAGAGGTTAATTTTATATATGTGAAATACTGAATAGTATCTTAGTCCTTTGTGCATTTAAACACTTTGATGTCACCGGAGGTCATGGGAATGTAAAATATTCCGTCAGGTGAAGAAAAACATTCATTGCAAATTTCATTTTGTATTGATTTAATACCGAATCGGGCAAGGTCAAGACGAAACCATTCGGTATCTCTGCCGAAGTTTGCACAAACGGCATATTTGTCGTTTTTATTGAACCGTATAAAGCAATAGCCGTAGTTAAAGGCATATACCGTCTCAAAAGCTCCGCCGGTAAAAGCGTCGGAGGATTTTCGTATTCTTATTGCCAGGGCGTACCAGGATTTAAGTTCTTCATTTATGTTATCCCAGCAGAAACACTGACGGCAGAAAGGGTCGTTATAGCCCTGAATTCCGATTTCATCTCCGTAATAAATGCATGGAACACCGGGTAAAAGCATCTGAAGCATAACAATCTGTTTTAATTTTTTTGCCGCGTCCGAATAGGAGTCTTGGTCAAGTCTAAAATCTGCCATAAAGTCCCTGTTCACCGAGTTTTTGTCCGGTGCGGAGCTTATTGCCGTTAGTATTCTTTCCACGTCGTGAGAGGAGAGTATATTCAAAAGGGAATAGTATGCAGGGGCAGGGTAGTTTTCTTTTAAACTCATAATACGTTTATTAAATTCAGCCGCATCAATGTTATTTTTGGATAAATCTATAAGTGCCTGACGTAAGGGATAATTCATTACAGAATCAAGTTCACTGCCTAAAAAATATTCTCTCAGTTTGCCGTAACTGATTTTGTTGGAAGCGTCCTCCCAGACCTCGCCGATTATAACTGCATCGGGATCTGTGTTTTTGACAGCAGTCCTTAAATCTTTTACGAAAAAATCGGGGAGCTCGTCAACAACATCAAGTCTCCAGCCGGAGGCACCCTGTTTCAGCCAGTGTTTTACCACCGCATCGTCGGAATTAAGTATAAATTTACGGAAGCTTTCAGAGTTTTCGTTTACAGCAGGGAGAGTTTTTGTGCCCCACCATGCGTCATATTCATTCGGCCAGTTTTTAAAATTGTACCAGTCACTGTAGGGTGACTGCTGTGATTGATATGCTCCGACGCTGTGGTATTCGCCGTTTTTGTTAAAATATACACTGTTGCTGCCTGTATGGTTGAAAACACCGTCTAAAATTATTTTTATATTTCTGTTTTCGGCCTCTTTGCAAAGGGTGCGGAAATCATCGAGTGTTCCAAAGCTTTCGTCTATCTGCATATAATCTCCGGTATCATATTTGTGATTTGAATATGCTTTAAAAATAGGATTAAGATATATTGCACCGATACCGAGTTCCTTGAGATAGTCCAGTTTTTTCGTTATGCCCTTTAAATTTCCTCCGAAAAAGTCGTTCGACTTGTATTCACCGCCGAATTGTTCCTGTTTGTAAAAGGGCGTATCTCCCCAGCGGCGCTTTATTATATCATTTCTTTCGCCGCAAAATTCTCCGTTTTCGTTTCCGTTAAAAAAGCGGTCGGGAAATATCTGATAAACTACCGAGTTTTTAAACCAGTCGGGGGTTTTGTAATTTTCGTCATATACCGTTATCTGATATAGCTTGTCGGGGATATTGTCATATTCTTCACCTGTGCCGCCGAGACATTGGTGATTGTTTCCGTAATAAATTTTCCCCGAATCGCATATAAATTCAAAATAATATAGGAATAATCCGGCAGTTTGAGGCATGGTAATTTCAGCCGAATAAAAGCAGTAGTCGCCGACATTGAAAACATATGCCATATTAAGTGAATACTGTTCCTCGTTGAATCTGTAATGTAAAAGCACTGCCGAAGGTATTCCGGCGTCTGAAGCTGCAATGCGTATGGTAACAGGGGTACCGCAAGTTACTGCTCCGAAAGGTGATCTGTATATTTCAAGCTGTGAATTGTGTTCGATTTTCAAAATAATCCTCCGTTCCAATAAATTTTTCCGGTCATGCCGATAGACTTAAATATGTTTTTCAAAGAATATATACAATGAGCAGACCGATAAAAAGACTATGCTGTTATTAAACATAGTCTTATTATTACCTTATATGGCTTTTATAATTAATTATTCGTAAATTTCCTTTTTTAAAACACCGATATATGGGAGATTACGGTAATATTCGTTATAATCAAGACCGTATCCCACAACAAATTCGTCGGGTATCACTTTACCTACATATGTAACGTCAACAGGAGTTACCCGGCGGTCGGGTTTGTCAAGAAGGGTGCAAATATGACAGCTTTTGGGATTTCTGCTTTCCAGGACATTTTTAAGCCTGAACAAGGTATTACCGCTGTCTATAATATCTTCTATAATAAGCACATTTTTCCCTGTAATATCTGCGTCAAGATCACGTTTTATGTTTATAAATCCGCTTGACGAAGTACCTGAGCCGTAACTTGAAGCCTGCATAAATTCAAGCTTTACAGGCATTTTAAGACGGCGTAAAAGATCGGCGGAAAAAACCATGCTTCCTCTTAATATAACAATCATTATAATTTCTTCGTTTTTATAATCTTTATTGATTTTATCAGCAATATCATCTACTATTTTGCTTAATTCCTGCTGCGAAACAAGTATGCTTTTCAAATCGGGGTGAATTTGTGTATCCATGAGATTCTCCTTGTATTATTATTTGCCGCAGTGCCGTAAATCGGTAAGCCGCGAAATTTTACTTGAATTTTATAATAATATTTGTTATAATTATTTTATATTATATATTATATTATGTTTTCGGTAATTTTTCAATAGGACTTTTGTAAATTTTAAAAAATAGTGAATTATTATGGAAACTTTTTATAACCTAAGTGCAGAGGTCAGCGGGTTCCGTTTATAATTTCTGATTGAAACGGTGAGGAACTAACGTTCCCTGCAAACAAAAGCAGGAGCATTGCTCCGATTTAAAAACCTGTAATATATCTATCATTGTGAAAAAATAAACGGATATGTCCTATAGCGGTCATACTCCTAAAACAGAAAGGAATTGTCAGCATGAAATGTTTGGTTTTATCGGTCAAAGCCGGATTCGGACATCATTCCACCGGTCAGGCTGTTATGGATTACTTGAGAAATAAAGGATTTATCTGCGAAATGCTTGATACCTTTGAATATATCAATCCCAAATTGGGGGATTCTATTTCCGATGCATATTTATTTTCCACAAAGTATCTGCCCGATGTATACGGAAAGGCCTATACTCTTCTTGATAAACATGATGAAAGCTATGATAAACATTCGTTAATTGCAATATTGTCAAAAATAGTATCATTAAAAATAAGAGATTATATTGACGAATATAAACCTGATGTCGTAATCGGAACGCATAGCTATGCCTGCCTTTTAATGACATATTTAAAGGAAAAAGGCACTATTAATTGTCCTACTTTCGGAATAGTTACCGACTTTACGGTACATCCGTTCTGGGAAAGTACAGATATTGACTATTATGTAACTCCGGACAGCCTGCTAAATAATCAGATGAATAAAAAGGGAATAGCAACAGAGAAAATTCTGCCTTTCGGTATTCCCATAAAGAGCAAGTTTTCCGAAAAGATGCCGAAAGATGAAGCACGCCGGCAGATAGGAATAAAGGATAAATTTACGCTTCTTATAATGATGGGTTCCATGGGATTCGGAAACATAACAAAGCACCTTGAAAAGATAGATAAAATGAATTCTGATTTTCAGATTCTTTGTGTGTGCGGAAATAATGCAAAAGCAAAAAAAGAAATTGAATCAAATAAGTGGAACAGAGATATTTATGCCTATGGATTTGTTGATAATGTTGATGTGTTGATGGACGCGTCCGACTGCATTATAACAAAACCGGGCGGACTAACCACATCGGAACTGCTGGCGAAGAAACTGCCTGCGATAATTGTAAATCCCATACCCGGTCAGGAGGACAGAAATATCGAGTTCTTGGTAAACAGCGGTGCCGCCATAATGGCAACCCCTACGTATCCCATTGACGAAGCACTTTATGTGGTGCTTAACAATGAATGGAGAATGAATCTTCTCAAAGAATGTGTAGAACACGTAGGAAAACCCGATTCAACGGAAAAATTGTGTGAATTTATAATAGAAAAACTGTCATGTAACACTGAGGAAATTGCCGCAATACAGTGAAACAAATACCTGCAGAAAAGATATTTAATCTATTCTGCAGGTTTTTTGTAACCTGTAACAGCTGTTGTGAATAAAATATTATAGGATTGATGCGAAAAATAAGTTGTATATTTCACTGTTTTTCGTGTCAGGAGTGTAACCCGCCGTATCGGCGAAGTAAACTGTTTTGGAAAAAAACAGAGGTAATTAATGCTCACTGAATAAATGCGATTTTCAATCGCATTTAAAAAAATTATGACTATTGTCAAAATTTTTCATGTAAAATCGAAGATTTTACATAGTTCGCATTGATAAAGTCTGCTGAAATAAATATTTTGGGGGCAAA
>CASFSH010000367.1 GCA_949297205.1 uncultured Bacillota bacterium
GTATCTATCGTATGCGCCTTCTATGGGTGTACGCTTAAAGTCCTGATTGAAGCCTACGTCTGTCAATCCGCCGATAACCGTTCCGCCAAGCACAGATTGTACTGCATCTACCGGATGAAGCGTGTCAGGCAGCATAGGAGGTAATAACTGTGATGATAGGTAGCCCCCGAAGTCATAAAATGCATTTTCATTCTTACCAAATAACAGTTCAATCGTTCTTTCTGTAAAAGAATCAAGCAATGCATTTTCTCTCGGTTTCGGCAGAAAAATAAACTTACCGTCGCCGATAGCGAAGTTATAAAAGTTGTTTTTCTTATAGCTCGACAAATTCTTGTACCCTTCCTCGTCGATTTCTTTGTTGTAGAAATATCCGACTGCGCCCATAATCAGTGCGTTTAACATCCATTTTAAAAGTGTCTTATAGCGCTTTTTAGGATCTTTGTCGGTTATTGTTCGGAGCATTTTATCAATACCCTGAATGGCCGCATTGTTAAATAAAATTGATTGGTTTACCGCTTTAGCAGTTGCACCGGCGCCACGTCTACTGAAATTTGTGGTTATGTCGTTAGCATTGAAAATAGCCCCTTGCACATCACCGCCGTTTTTCTTTAATGTTCTTTGAAACTCCGAAAATCTCGGAACGCTCTCTACGGCGTCATTCAAAGATGCAACAGTTTCTACCGGATGCCTGAATATAGAGTATGCTAAGCGTCGTGCTTTTCCCATATCTTTGTGGGCAACTTCTCTCAATGTACGAGAAATATTGTCGATGTTTGCTGTTAGTTCTGATGAATGGCCGCCGCCCATAGCTTTATACTGCTTATAGTCCTTGCTATTAGAAATGATACCGCTGAGAGCTTTTAAATACTGCCCTGCAAATATAATAGGGTTATTCGTATCTGATAGCTTGTACGCCGTTCCGAAGTCCCTTATTGCGTTTGTGCCGGCAAATATAGGATTGTTCTGTGTAATTAACAGTTTCATAGGTTGCATAATTGAACCCATGATTTTTAGTAAGCCGGACGCCTGCTGTGGAGAGAGTTCCGCTACGGAATTATAAAAGGCAGCATCGTGAATCTGATAGTATGAGGCTTTGCCGTTTTTCAAAACGGTTACTATCTTCTTATTAGCATTTGCAATAGGCGTAAAGTCGGTTACACTATCTCCGAAAATTTCCTCAAACAAGTCACTTACCGCAAAATAGTCGTCTCCGGACTTTACTGTGTCCATAAGTGCATCGGTAAACTTTTGTTTACTTTTTGAAATATCAATTATGTGAGGTAACATGTCCGGCGGCACTTTTTCCATGTACTGTGCAAAACCTTCAACATTATCTGCATAGTTTGCCAATACCTGCATCACACGATTACGGAGCGCAAATTTAACCATTTTTTCAGTATTCTTGATGATGCTTTCAACAGGACTAATGATTAATTCTCCGGAACCCTTCGCTCTCATGATAGGGGAGCGCTGATTTGCAAAGGTGCCTTTTGTCATACCTGATTTTTTATTACCGACCGCTCTGTAAAACGGTACATAGGACGGATATTTTCTGTTGAGCTCATTAAGTGTTTCAACCGTCATACCGCCTGCCGGAATAACAAAATATCTCAGTATATTGTTTTGGTACTCATAAAGATTTTCCGCAGCAGTTTTGATTTCAGAATGTTGTTTTTCAATCTGTTCAATCTGCTTTTTAATAGCCTCTACGTTTTCAAGTGTATCATCTGCGAATACCCTTTTTGCAGTTACATCTTCTTCTTGTGGTGCTATCCATTCTAACGAGTGCTTTAATACAAGATATCTGTCAAGTAATTTGATGTTCTTAGAATCAACCATTCCAATACTATCTATAAAGGATTTTGCGTTTATTATCTTACCATTTATGTCACGGAATCCTTCACATACAAGATAGTTTGCAACAGCATGGGCGTTGAGTGAGTTTGTCGCAAGCACATAAGCGTTGTGCCTGCCGGCTAAACTTTTACCCGTTACGTTTTCTACATAGTCTACGACCTGATTTATTGGGTGATACGCATCAACCCAATCGGTATATAACTTATGCCACCTTTCTTTAAATGTCGGCTTCTGTGCGTCTTTTGAGCTCACAATAGCCGCGTCGTATCTTTCCGAGATGTTATATGACAGATATTCGTTAACTGCCGAGGCTATTTCATTAAGTGCTTTTAAATCCTCTTTTGACAGTGTAGTCATGATGTCAACGTAAAAGTCCGGACTCAGACGTTCTGCATTATTTTTGTTACGCAGGTAGTATCTTATAAACTCTGCAACCGCTTCACCGTTTCGTTCCTTTTCTTCGTACTGCTCTAAAAATTCAGAGGGTAGCGAGTCACGAAGTGCTTCAACACTCTCAAAATTCGACAGCTTGTACTGTTCATCAAGGTAGTGTCCCAATTCGTGGGCGATAGTCGGCAGGTCATTGGCTATTCGTGTTCTTATAGCTTCGGCTCTTTCCTTATATATTCCTGAAGCGCGCCTGTCTGTGACTTTTCCTGATGATATAGGTATACCGAATTTCTTACTTATTTCATTTTTTATATCGGCAAGTGTAATTTTAGTGCTGTTAGATTTCTTTTCGATATCTTCTATACGTTCGGTCTGCCATCTGTCGTTCGTGCTTTCAACATTTGAAGTGTTACGTGAATATTTTATGATGTCTGACAAAGTGCTTTTAGTTCTTGTCACCCCAAGGTGGCTCAACACATCATCGGTCAGAACATCGGAAAAATTGTCCTTGACAATATCGAGTAATTGCTGTATACTGATAGTGGAAGAACCTTTTATAAGGGGAGTTGATTTTTCAACGATACCCTGCCTCATTTGAGGACTGGTTCTTCTTTTTGCGTTTACAGCGTAAAGTACATCTAACGCCTCGATCTCATTAACAGTATAATTACTTACAACTGCTCTGACAGGATAGTAAGTCCCGGCTTTGTCTGCAGCCATGCCAAACAAAACGTATGCCCCTGTTTCGCTTTTTCTCGGCGATAATTCATTAACTACTATAGAGTTTTCTAAAATGTCTCCAATTTTCATTGTAGCCCTTGCGGTAGCCTCTGCCTTACGCGTTAATCCATGTCTGAGGCCATCTTTAGTTACCATTACATCGCTTCCGATGTCACGCACATGAACAAATACGTTTGTATCTGTGTTTTTAGGATTATTTTTCTGACGCGCATTTTCAATGCCCTTTTCAATGATAAATTTTCTATTTAGAGTACCCTCTGAATTATAAACATTTTCGTCCCCAAGAAGTGTAACTGGCATGTCCTTTTTTCGAGTAAGAGCTTGGTATGTGTAAGGGTTAGAATCTGGCTTTGATTGTGTGATATTCCTACTGCTGCGAACAGTATCAGTGCCTCCGCTTTCTATACGTGCCACAGGAGAAATTTTGAGTATCTCATTTATTACCTTTTCTGTATTGGTAGTTGCAGGAACAAAGTATCTTGTCTTATATTGTATACGTTCTGCAAATACACCTTTTTCATTGAGTATGTCAAAATGTTCATATGACGGGCCGACAATTTCAATACGGTTTTCACCTGATACTTTTCTCTGAACAATTTTCCAGGTATTTTCAAGATATACGGTATCACCGTTTTTAATAGCAGTAATTAAATCTTTAGCATCTATGCTTTCTTTTTTCCTCGATGATCCAAGACGTCTAAGCGTTTCATCAATTTTATCTTCGGGAATAACTCTGCCGATAAGAGTATCACCGTCAGATGTGAGCACTCGATATATATGCACATTTTCTGTGGGTAACTTATCCCATACTGGAAGAACGACACCGCTGATTAAGTGTAAATTAGTTTTCTTGTACTCAGGTAAACTTGCCGCTTCGTCATTCCAAAGTTTCTCTGCCTCGGAAGCATTTGTTTTTTGCCAGTTACTAATACGATACTGTGGAATATAATCGTTTTTGGTAGGTCCGACTAACTTGTAGTTGTTTGTTACGCCGCCGTACCGGTCAGTAGAAGACGTGGTATGCATAACTGCTCTTACTTTGTCGGTATTTTTATTTTTATAAAAACCAACAAAAGATTTACTGTCTGTTTGTATATCATTAAAAAGCACCGGTTTAATCTTGTGTTCGGCAGTCAGACTATAATATTTTGTTTTAGCACCGCTT
>CASFSH010000368.1 GCA_949297205.1 uncultured Bacillota bacterium
TACCATCATTATTTGGATTGTTTTGTGTATCCTCATCTACCTGAGTTCCGGGAACATAACCATCTTGATAAGGTGTTCCGCCCTCTTTTATTCTCATAAGAACTCCGCCGAGAGTTTCGGTTTCTGTCGCCGGCTCTAAGCTGTATGAATATTTATCTTCCTGCAAATTATGAAGTCCATATCTATAGCCCAGTCCCGTTGTCAGCTCTCCTATTACCTCTGTTCTTTCGTTTATAGGATAACCTGTTATGTATCTTGAAGTTTCATCTCCGCTCCAGTCAACACCCCAACGATCTGTTCCGTTCCATCTTCCTGTCTGTCCCAGCCAATAACCTCCGGCACCAACAATTCCTCTTTCAATTTCACCTGTATCTGCCTGTGACAGCATTGACGGCCAGCGGTTAAAGCCTTTTGAATAATTTTGTATTCTCTCATCAACCTTAACGGTATATTTTCCGTTATTGTAGGTTTCAGGGAAGCTGTAGATAAATTCCAATGAACCCTCTGTAGAACCCTTTCTGAGTTTAAATCCGTTTTGACCTGTCTTTTCATCATAAGCAAATTCTACACTGTCACCTTCGGTAAGATGTAATGTGATCTGATTTGAACTGCCTATTTGTAAATTCAATGGTCCTTCCCATTTTTGTCCTATTTCAAATTCCGTAAAATAATCATTAACAAGATACGGTGTATATTTTCCCGTTACAAAGTTAATCATTGTTCCTTCAAAAGGAGTCATTGATTCCTGTGCGTTTATCGGACTAACCATTACGCTGTAACTTGTTTCGTACTTCCATCCATCAGGTGCAGAAATCGTAATAATCTTTTTATCATCCGAAAGATTAACAAAATAATTCACACCTTCTGTAAGGAATGTATCTCCCTCGGCAATCATTATTGAGTCCTTTGCATTGTCTGCAACAGGCTCGTTAAATGTCAATGTCAGGTTTCTGTTATACGGCACATTTGTTTCGCCGTCTTTAATACTTGTTCTCAATAAATTCAATGATACATATTCAATGCTTACATTATCTATCCAGTAAATACCTGTTCCGGAATCCGGGCCCATATGTGTAAAGTAACTGCTGTTTGTTCCGCCTTCTATGGCATTTTCAATATTAAATGAAAGCTTTCCAAAATCTTTTACCTCAACCGTTTTTGTTGATGTCCTTGTTTCTCCGTTTGCCCTTGTTATCGTTGTGATAAAATTATTTTCGGTACTGTTCGGATCATACTCCATTGTAATATTTGTGTATTTATCTTTATCTTCTGCATAAAGAGACCCTGCCATTCCGTCAGCATGGCCTACCCAGTTCCACCATATTCCGTAACCAAAGAATGCCCAGCTTTTAACTCCACCCCATGACGGAAAATTTCTTAAAAGCTTACTGTGATTTTCAAAACGGACATCGTAAGAAATTTTTATTTTCTTACCCGAAACATCACCAAAATTAAAGGATGCATTTAATCCTGAAGTATTGTCACCCTTTTCAAATTTCAAAGCGTTGCTGTTTGTTGTCGGATCTTTTTCAATGCTTACTTTGTCCCCTGCCGGTGCCGTAAGAGTAACATATCCCAAAGTGGTGCTGTTTCCGTCAGATACGCCTGTACCTTCGGTATATCCGTCGAAATCCTCAACAATTTTGCCGGCTTCATTTATATTCAGAATGTTTCCTACAGCAATATTATCTATACGATATATTCCTGCATTTGTAGAGTCCTCATTTTTGTCAGGCCCGTTATGAGATGGTGTGGAATGATTTCTTATTGACCATCTTATACTTCCCACCGAATCAGCATTAACCGTTCTTGTTTTTGTTGATATCTTATTCTCATTTTCAGGAGTTGTTGAGTTTGCGGTATATATATATTCTGAGTTCTCACCGTTTATTTTAAGTGTTTGAGTTATATTTGAATATACCATATGTCCCAGCACGTTTGAAATATACCATTCACCGATCAGGTTACCGTCAACATATACATCTTTATTATATGTTATAATATTCTGTATAACGCTTTTGTCTTCTTTTTCCAGTACCCCGAATCCCTGAAAGTTTTTACTGCTTTCTTCCGGTATAAAATCATAAGAAACAGTAACCGTACCTTCTTTTTGTACTTCCGAGAAATTATATCTTATTGTTGTGTCTGAGCCTGATGTGCTTCCCCTTGTAATTTTAAGATACTTGTTTCCGTTTTCTTCAGCAATTTCAATTTTATCATTTGCATACAAGGTAAACTCAAAGTTTCCAAAAGTATGGTTTCCGGCACTTTCTGCGATTACTCCCACATCATAATCTTCAAAATCTTCAAAAGCAACACCGGCACTTGTTTTAAGATTAATATCTTCTGCAGAACTCATTATTGCCGGCATTATTCCCGAAAACATTGCCGTAGAAACCAAAACAGCTAAGATTTTGTTTGTTCTTTTCATTTTGTTACCGCCTTTCTTTTTATATAATTTTCATTGCTATTTTAAAAAGCATTTTATGCCTTTTTAAATACTTAACGAATTATAACAACATCCATTACATGGTTATAATATCTTCTCATAACAACCTCGTCTCCGGCTTGAATTTCACTCAAAGATCCGACTGTTACCTTCTTTGCTTTTGTGTCATAAATATTATAATAAACACTTCCGTACACACTGTGTCCTATTGTTACGGGATAAATATGTTTTGCATCGGTTCCCGATTTTGATGAATTGACCAATGCAACATTTGATTCTATGTCAACCACCTTTGCATAAATTAAGTCAAGTGATTCCATACCGCCTAATGCATCCTCTGAAGGTTCAATATATTCTTTACCTCCACTTGTAACCTTTCCGCTGTAACGATAAGCACCGTACGTATCCGGTCTATCCTGAATACTGAAGAAAACTCGTATGATATTTATTTTACCCAGAGAGTTTTTGTCAAATTGAATTATATCTCCCTTTTGAAGTTCTTCTACCGAATCAACATCGCAGAAAAGTCCCGCATCCACAAACACAACATCATCGGAAATTGCTGACGTCTGAAGATTTCCGTTTTCATAATAGCTTATCTGCACAATAGGCATATCATCTTCATCAAGAACATTTGAAATTTCATCAATACAATACATATGTACACGTCCCTCGCCCTGACTTAAATCCGTGCTTGAAACACCTTCCATTATGCAAAAGCCGGGTACATAAAATTCACTGCAATTATACAGTTTTATATTTTCACCATTGAAATAGTGTTCAACGCTCCAATAATTTCCCGTTCTCATTTCATATGCTTTTTCGTCACCTATGAGATTTTCGTCTGACGGACGTACCATTATGGATACTGTATTGTCCATTTTATATTTTTGATTAAATACATTTCTGTACATACGGGGATTCTGACCTGTACCGTCATAATCAAGAGTAAGAGGATAAGATATCGAGCCATGAGCATATGCCGTTCTGTTAATAGGTTTTACGATTGAAGTTACAAGCCCCTCTGAATTTAAAGTGTATGCTACTACATCATTTACGGAAGTTCCTTCATTCAAATATAAATTATATGCTTCCTTTTTATCGTATCTCTTACCTTCAAGATTATCTTCATTATACAATTTAACTTTATCGGCAAAATAGTATGCCTTTGTACTTCCTTCGGTAGTATATACCTTAAGTCTTACAAATTCTTCACTTTCATCATATATTAATGACATAATATATCCGTATGAAAAATCATCTTCTGTTTTTGATGCCACTATTTTTGAATCAGCACCTATATACAGCTGTACATATGTGCCTGCCTTAGGCTTCTGCTGAGTTCCGGATTCCATATAACGTATATATTCATCCGACAAATAATACGTTTCACCGTCTACTATGTAATATTCTCCTATGTCATTTTCTGCATAGCTTGTTATTGTTCCTTCAGCCATATCCCTTGTGACGGTTGCAATAAATACTTTGCTTTTGTCAATTCGTTCTGCCTCAAGAACAGTCAGAATGTCATCTGCTTTCAACGACTCTATTGATTCCATCAATGTATTGTTATAGATAAATTCAACTGTTGACGAATCTATAATATCCAATGTTCCGCCGTCATTCTTAAATACGATGCTTTCTTTCATTA
>CASFSH010000369.1 GCA_949297205.1 uncultured Bacillota bacterium
GAATTGCTTTCAAATTATTATCAGGAATCGTTAAACAAACCCGAAAATGAAAATTCAGTAAACAGGCCTTCTGTAAACGAGACAGTTACATCAACCCCTCTTGTGGGAGAATCTGTTGCAACACTTGAACAGGCAAAAACATGGGCGAAGAACAGAGGAGCTGCACAAAGATATATAGATATTGCGGATTTATACTGGAAATATGGGGAAATAACAGGTCTGCGTGCCGATGTTTTATATGCACAGGCTGCTAAGGAAACAAATTTCGGTAAATATACGGGACAAGTTAAACCCGAACAAAATAACTGGGCCGGAATAAAAAAATACGGTGCAACCGGAGATGAACCGGAGGATCATGAAGATTTTGCAACGCCCGAAGACGGTGTAAGAGGTCATTTTAATCATATGTGTGCATATGTGGGATTAGATCCGGTGGGAACACCTCACGGAAGATATAATTCCGTAAAAACACTTGCATGGGCAGGCACCGTTAAAACTGTCGAGGAGCTCGGAGGTAAATGGGCGCCGAATCCGGATTACGGAAAAAGCATTGTTAATGATTTTTTGAATCCGATGATAGAAACAAAGGTGAACTGAAAATCTGTCTGCTCTGCAAAAGATAACAGATTGTATTAATATGACCGGACAGAACGGAGGATTAAGGGAAAATTGATTTTGTTAAGTGCAAAAGATTTAAAAAAGAGCTTCGGTGATGAAGTACTTTTTGAAAATGTTACATTTAATATTGATTCCGGAGATAAAATAGGATTTATCGGTATAAACGGTGCCGGAAAGTCAACCCTTTTTAAAATTCTGACTTCGGAACAGTCATATGACAGCGGAGATATATTTAAAAGCAAAGATTTAAAAATAGGATATTTGGATCAATACGCCTGTAATGATTCGGAAAAAACAGTATACAATGAAATACTCAGTGTTTTTGACGATATTATTAAAACAGAGAAGGAATTGGAAGAAATAAGAGGGGATATAGAAATCGGGAACGGCGATATAAATCTGCTTGTAAACAGACAGTCCCGTCTTAATGAAAGATATGAGCAAATGGGCGGTTTTTATTATAAAAGCCGTGCAGAGGCGGCACTTCTCGGTCTTGGTTTCGGACGTGATGAATTTGATCTTCCTGTTCACGCTTTGTCGGGAGGACAAAAAACGAGAGTATCGTTGGCGAAAATTTTATTATCGGAATCAAATTTGCTTCTTCTTGACGAGCCTACAAACCACCTTGATATAAAGGCGGTTGAATGGCTGGAGGATTTTTTGATAAATTATAAGGGAGCCATATTGGTTATATCCCATGACAGATTTTTTCTTGATAAGGTAACAAACAGAACATTTGAAATTGATACGGGAAAATTGTATTTTCAAAACGGAAATTACAGTTTTTATATAAAACAAAGAGAAATAGAAAAACTTACTCAGCAAAGAGAATATGACAATACCATGAAAGAAATAGAGCGTCTTGAGGGTATTGTGGAACAACAAAGACGCTGGAACAGAGAAAAAAATATTAAAACTGCGGAAAGCAAGTTAAAAGTAATTGATAAATTAAAAGAAAATCTCGAAAAGCCGGCTGAAACTTTAAGTAAAACGGTATTTTCCTTTAAAGCGCTTCCCGGAGGCGGGGAGGATGTACTTGTAGCAGAGGGGCTTGAAAAGTCTTTTGACGGAAAAACACTTTTTACAGATGTTGATATGTTTATAAAAAAAGGTGAAAAAGTGTTTCTGCTCGGTCCGAACGGAAGCGGAAAAACAACGCTTCTGAAAATATTTACAGGCAGTCTTGAAGCAGACGGCGGCAGTTTTAAAATAGGTGCAAACACTTATATTGGTTATTATGACCAGCTGGGTGAAAATCTTCACATGGATAAAACGGTTATTGATGAAATATGGGATGAATATCCCAAAATGACTCAGACACAAATAAGAAATGCGCTTGCTGTTTTTCTTTTCAGAGGCGAAGATGTATTTAAGGAAGTAAAAAAGCTGTCCGGAGGAGAAAGGGCAAGAGTTGAACTGTGTAAGCTTATTTTGAAGAGTGTTAATTTTCTTATTATGGACGAACCTACAAATCACATGGATATTGAGTCAAAGGAAGCACTGGAAAACGCACTTTCGGAATATGACGGAACAATGCTTATTGTATCTCATGACAGATATTTTATAAATAAGCTTGCCGATAAAATTTATCATATAGATCAGAATGGTGCAAGATGTTTTAACGGCGGCTATTCATATTACAGCGAGAAGCTGAAAGAAGATGAAAATACAGTTTTTCGGACAGAAAAAAAACAGTCGGCGTCGGCTGTTGATTATCAGACAAGAAAAAGGATAGAATCTGAAAAAAGGAAACTCAAAACAAAAATACAAAGATGTGAAAATGAAATAGCCCAAACAGAAGAACAGATTGAAAAACTTACAAAAGAACTTGAAAATCCCGATGTTTCTACCGATTATGAAAAAGCAATGGAATTATCGGAAAAGATAGGAAAATTGACAGAAGAACTTGATGAAAAATATCTTTTATGGGAACAGCTGCAATCGGAACAGGTTGATTGAATATTTTTGTAATATATAAAGTCGGAAATGGGTGTATGTATATGAGAGCGGTAGTACAGAGGGTAATAAGTGCATCGGTAACGGTGGATAATGAAACAATTGGAAAAATAGATAAAGGATTTGTGGTTTTGCTGGGTGTCGGTAAAGGCGATAATGAAAACGATATGAAGTATATTGCCGATAAAATTATGGCATTAAGAGTTTTTGAGGACGAAAATGAAAAGATGAATCTTTCACTGGGAGATGTTGGCGGTCAGCTTTTGGTAATTTCGCAGTTTACTTTATACGGAGACTGCAGAAAAGGCAGACGGCCGAGCTTTGACAGTGCGGCAGATCCGGTAACCGCAAATGATTTATACATGAAAATGTGTGATTATTTTTCCAACAGCGGTATATATACACAGACAGGAAAATTTGCTGCCGATATGAAAGTGAATCTCATAAATGACGGACCGGTGACCCTTATGCTTGACAGCAAAAAAACATTTTAATAAATAAGTAAAGGAAATGATAAAAATGGTAAGAGCAATACGTGGCGCAATTACGGTGGATAATAATGATAAAGAAGAAATATTCGAAGCAACCGAAATTCTGCTGAAAAAAATGATAGAAGAGAATCAGCTTATTCATGAAGATCTTGTAAGTATGATTTTTACTTTGACACCGGATTTGAATGCGTGTTTTCCGGCAGCCGCCGCAAGAAAGATGGGTTTTGATGATGTTCCGCTTATGTGTATGAGTGAAATACCTGTTGAAGGCGCACTTAAAAAATGTGTAAGAATATTGGTAAACACAAATACCGATAAATCTCTTAAAGAAATTAAACATATATATTTGAGAGAAGCGGTAAGTCTCAGGCGGGATCTGGCAAAATAACAGAACAGTTTCGGATATTACATTGGAGGACAAAATGAAAAAAATCAGAGTGGCAATAGATGGACCTGCAGGAGCGGGGAAAAGTTCAATATCAAAATGTGCAGCAAAAAAATTCGGCATGATTTATGTCGATACAGGTGCGATGTATCGTGCATGTGCCGTGTATGCTATTGAAAACGGAATTGAGATTACGGATGAGGCGATAACACCGCATCTTGATGAAATTGAGATTGATATGAGTTATTCTCCCGACGGTCAGCGTATTATGCTGAACGGAAAAGATGTTACAACACGTATCAGAGAGGAAGACGCTACAATCGGATCATCTAAAATTGCGGTAATCCCGTCGGTACGTCTTAAACTTGTAGAAATGCAGCGAACAATTGCGCAAAATAATGCTGTTATAATGGATGGAAGGGATATAGGTACACATGTGCTTCCCGATGCGGAACTGAAAATATTTCTTACTGCTTCTGTTGCGGAGCGTGCAAAAAGAAGGTATATAGAAATGCTTGAAAAAGGCATGAAATGCGAAATAAGCAAAGTGATAGAAGATATAGAGTTTAGAGATAAAAATGATTCAGAACGCGAATTTGCACCGCTAAAGCAAGCGGAGGATGCAATACTGATTGACACATCGGACATGAGTTTTGAGGAAGTATGTGAAAAAATCTGCGATCTTATAAAAGAGGTTATCTGAAACAGATTATTGACATTTGTGGTGTGAAGGGAGTAAATAAAAGTGACTTTATATAAAATTATACAGGCTGTTATTCGTTTCTTTTTGTTTTTTGTTTTCAGAATAAAAGTTTACGGTAAAGAAAATATCCCAATAGACGGCGGGGTAATGTTTACAATAAACCACAGAAGTTATTGGGATGTTGTGGTTGTAGGAGCAAATTCACCGAGAAAATTAAATTTTATGGCAAAATCGGAACTTTTTGATAATAAACTTTTCGGCAAACTGATAACAGCACTCGGGGCATTTCCTGTACATAGAGGAAAAGGAGATTTGGGAGCTGTCAGAGCTACTCTTTCAATGCTTAGATCCGGAAATGCCGTTGCAATGTTTCCGGAAGGAAAGCGCGTGAAAGACGGTGAAAGGATTGTACCGAAACCGGGAGCGGTAATGCTTGCTTTAAGAGCACAGATACCAATTGTTCCTGTAAGAATAGAAGGCGGGTATAAGTGGTTTTCAAAGGTAAATGTTTTTTTTGGGAAGCCTGTGGAGTATAGCGAATATTACAATGAAAAAGTTATGATTGATACACTGCAGGAATTAAGTAATGAACTTATGAATAAGATCAGAACATTGAATACGGAAAATTATAATGTTTAATAAGGTCGGAGGAATATATTGAATAATATTGATAAATACAAAACCAATCAAATAACCGTTGCAAAAACAGCGGGTTTTTGCTATGGTGTAAAAAGAGCGGTGGACGAAGTTTCGGCTCTTGCAGATAAAGGAGAAAAAATTACAACATTGGGTGCACTGATACACAATAATCATGTTATATCGGAACTTGAAAAAAAAGGTGTAAAAGTTTGTGAAAATGTTTCTCAGATAGAAAATGACAGACTTGTTGTAATTAGAGCGCACGGTGTGCCGAAAAGCACCGTTGAGGAAATTGAAGAAAGAAATTTAAGATATTTGGATCTTACTTGTCCGTTTGTGAAAAAAATTCATAATATTGTGGACGAGCATTACTCAAACGGCTATAAAATCATAATAGTCGGGGACAGAAAACATCCCGAGGTTATAGGAATTAACGGGCAGTGCAATAATGAGGCATTAATAATTAATTCTCCGGACGATAAAATTCCGGATGATTTTGTAAAAAATAAGGTATGTATTGTAGCACAAACCACAACACATAAAAATATTTTTGGTGAAATAGTACAAAATATAAAAAACACTTGCCAAACACCTATATTTTTTGATACAATATGTAGTGCAACCAAACAAAGACAGGATGAAGCAAAAATAATTGCAGAAAATTCTGATATAATGTTTGTTATAGGCGGAGCACACAGTTCAAATTCACAGAAATTGTTTGATATTGCAAAATCGGTGTGCCCCGAAAGTTATTTTATTGAAAATTTTGAGGATATTCCTCAGAATATATATTTAAAAAAAAGAAAGATAGGTATTACTGCCGGAGCATCAACACCCGGAAGTATTATCGAGGAGGTTTTTACAACGATGGATGAAAAAATCAAAAATGAAGAAAACTTTGCTGAATTATTTGAACAATATGAAAGCAAAACCCTGAACAATGGGGACATCATTGAAGGAACAGTTGTTGAAGTTCGCGGCAATGAAGTTATTGTTGATCTTGGAGGATTTAAGTATAACGGTCAATTATCCGTTGACAATTTAACTGACGATCCTTACAAGAAAGCATCGGAACTTGTTAAGGAGGGCGACAAGATTACTGTTTATGTTGTTGGTGTCAATGATGCTGAAGGCAAAGTTGTTCTTTCAAGAAAAAAGCTTGTTGCTATTGAAAGCTGGAACAAGATTAAAGCGGCTTATGAAAACGGTGATGTTTTAACTGCAAAGATAATCAAGGTAGTTAAAGGAGGCGTTGTTGCATTAGCTGAATCTTATCAGATTTTCATTCCTGCAAAGCAGATTTCTTTAAAATACATTCAGGACTTGGAAAGCCTCTTGAATACGGAAATCAAAATTAAGCTGATTGATATTGACGAGAGAAGAAAGCGTGTTGTGGGTTCTGCAAGAGTCATTCTCGCTGCGGAAAAGAAAGAAAAAGAAGATAAATTCTGGGCTGAATGTGAAGTTGGTAAAGAATATACTGGAACGGTAAAATCATTAACATCATTCGGTGCATTTGTTGATATCGGCGGTGTTGACGGTTTGGTTCATATTTCGGAATTAAGCTGGAATAAAATTTCACATCCTTCTGAAATAGTAAAAGAAGGAGATGTTTTACAAGTTTATGTAAAGGATATAAATCCTGAAACCAAAAAGATTTCTTTGGGATATAAGAAAGCAGAAGACAATCCATGGGTTATTGCACAAACCAAGTTTAACGTAGGTGACGTAGTAAAGGCTAAAATCGTAAGAATATTGCCTTTTGGTGCATTTGCTCAATTAATGCCTAATGTTGACGGATTAATTCATATTTCTCAGATTGCAGACAGAAGAATTGAGAAACCGGAAGATGTATTGACAATCGGAGAAGAAGTTGATGTTAAGATTACCGATATTGATTGGGATGCAAAGAAGATAAGTCTGAGTATCAGAGCTTTGATTGCTCCACCGGCAGCTGAGGAAAAAGCTGAAGAAACTCCTGTAGAAGAAGTTCCTGCAGATGAGGTTGTTCCTGTTGATATTGAAAAATTTATAGCTGAAGAAGCTGAAAAAGAAGAAGAACAAAAAGCTGAAGAAGTACAGGAAAGCGCAGAAGCTGAAAGTACTGAAAATGACGCTGAAACACAAAGTGAAGAATAATTTATAATTAAAAGGCTGATGCAAACTTAATGAGTTTGTATCAGCCTTTTAAAGTTTTAGAAAACCGTGTGAAACGAAACAAAAGGGTGAAGCTGCATTACAGCGGAAGTGAATGACACACCGAGTAATGAGTTTCGTTCCTAACAGAAATTCTATAATAATATTTTCATTGTATGAAAAATTATATTAAGGTTTTGTTTAATATAATTTATTGTATATTAAATATGTACTTTTTTGTTTAGTTTAAGATATTTTTGCTTTGTTGCCATACCCCCTCTAATATGTCTTTGTGCTTTGTTTTCTTCAAGAATTTTTGAAACATCGTTTGCTAAAGGGGGATTTATCTCTGTCAGCCTTTGAGTAATATCTTTATGTACCGTGGATTTAGAGATATTAAATTTTTTGGCTGCATTGCGTACTGTAGATTTGCTGTCTATAATGTATTGTGCAAGTTCAAGAACACGTTCTTCAATATAATCCTTCACATAAGTTCACCTCAAATTTGTTTTTATACAATATATGAAGTGAATGAAATTTTTATGTCATAATATTCATATCGTAAAACCATTCTATTTGTTTTTTTGTAAAAGTGTGTTTTCACGTCAGAGTAAATGTGGGATAGTTCCCCGATTTATGTGAAAGTTCTCTATTGATATATTATTAAAGATTCCCAAAATCGCTGCAGTATTGCAGCTGCTTCCGCCCTTGTGGCATATGCTTTAGGTGCAAATGTGTTATCTTCACGTCCTTGCATAATCTTTTTTTGCGTACAGTAGGTAACAGCTTCAAAAGCATAATCGGAAATATATGCCGAATCATTATAATCAAGTTTTATTGAAAATGTATCCTCAGACAGTTTTTCTTTTTGTTTTGCATATCTGTAAATGATTGCAGCCATTTCTTCCCGGGTTATTTTTGTATCGGGTGAAAATAAGTTTTTCGAAATTCCATTAACGATACCTTTTTGATATGCCCAGATAATGGCATTTTCGTAGTATGAGCCGCTTTTTACATCATTAAAGGGAATAACGGCATTAACGGAAGGTTTGCCCTCTGAACGGTAAAGAACGGTTATAAGCATTGCTCTTGAAAGAGCTTCATTCGGGGCAAATTCAGTATTTGATACTCTTGAAAACAATTTGTTTTGTTCAGCATAACAAATGCTGTCATAATACCAATCTTCTTTTTTTACATCGGAAAAACATGAAATATCCCCATTGTCGTAAAGACTCAAATTTTCATGAAATAAATAGGGATTAAATATACCGTATCCGCTTTTTTCATCATATCCGACATCACAAATATCGTCACAACTTATTCTCATAAAATATCTTATCTGGTGAGGTAAAAGTTCCGGATAATCTTCCAGTGCTGCGGCGGCATAAGAAGTAATCATAGCCGCAGAATATGATGTACCTTCCACAAGTTCGTAGTCATCGGCATTATTTATTGAAACCGTTTTTACACTTTCGCCTGAGAAAAGCAAATCAATTCCGTTCCCGAAGCAGGAGAAATCAGAGGGTTCAAACTCCTCATTATGACTTCCAACGCCGATAACGGTATTGTATGCAGCAGGATAATAGACAACATCTCCATCGTTTCCGCATGCCGATACAATTAAAACGCCTTTTTCTTCTGCGTAATCCACAGCCTTTTTTAATTCTTCGTTATCCTTAGGTACACCACTGCTAATATTAATGATTTTACATCCGTATATATCAATCGCGTCATATATGGCGTTGCAAATGGCTTCAAGTCCTCCATTCAAAGCAACTCCTGACGGATACTTTGAATAATATACTAAAGGCACAATTTGGCTTTCAACGGATGGGGAATTTATCTTGCCGTCAACAGTGCCGAGAATCAAACTTGCAATTCTTGTACCGTGACCTACCTTATCTTTGGTGCCGTCATTTTCTGAAACATAGTTTTTGCCCTCGATTATTCTATTGCTATTAAAAATATTATCTTTTTGTGTAACCCCTGTATCAATTATACCGATTTTAACAGAGGCGGCATCTGCCGCCTCCGTTATAAAAATCATTATAAGGGATATGAGTATCATTATTTTTTTCATAGTCTTATTTGTTCTTTAATAAAGCATAAATCAATCTTGTAAACATTGTTGCGGCTTCTGCGCGTGTAGCATTGCCTTGCGGCTTGAAGCTTCCGTCATCATATCCGTTTATTATTTCAAAGCCCTTAATTGCGGATACAGAATCATAAGCCCAGTCGCTTATTAAACTGCTGTCTGTGAAATCATCAAGAGAACCGTTAATAATCGAATATCCTTCAAACAGAATATATCTGTAAAGCATAGTACAAATCTGTTCTCTTGTTATGCTGTCATTAGGTCCGAAATTTTCCGCGTCATAGCCTGTGACAATACCGTTATGAGATGCCCAGGATACATATGTTTCATACCATGAACCCGCTTCAATATCATTGAAGCTATGTTTATCATAGGTGCCGAGATTTCCGTGGATTCTGCCAAGCATAGTTACAAACATTGCTCTTGTAAGTGTTCCGTCAGGATTGTACAAGTTATCTCCGATACCGTTTACAATTTCTCTTACCGATGAAAAGTCTACATAATCATAAGCCCAGTTTGATTCCTGTACATCATTAAAGTTAATTCCGTCGGCAATTACAATTCTGTAAGTTGCAGTAGCCGGAGCTATGAATGTAAATACTCCGTCTATTACTGCACATTTTGCAACAGTCTTGTATGTTGCGCCGTTGTCTGTACTGTATTTAGCAATAACTTTGTTTTCGTCATCAAAAGTTTTTGTAAGATTATATCTAACAAATTCTCCTTTGTCGGCGTAAATTGTTGCTATGATATTTGTTACCGTATTTGACGGAGTGCCGCCTAATGAAGGACCGTTGCTGCTTCCGCTTCCGCCGGTGCTCTTTGCTTTGAATTTAGCCGTTGCGCTGACAGCTGTATCAGGCATTACAAAGCTGATTACAGCTTGGCTTGTGTCAGAAACAGTCACACCCGAAATCTCCCAACCGTCAAATTCATAACCGCTATCAGGTGTTGCAGTAAGTGTTACCATATCTCCTACAGAGTATATTCCTCCGCCTGAAGCTTTTCCTCCTATGGTTGATGTTACTGTTACAGTACCGGGATCAAGATCTGCACCGAAGCTTACAGCATCGGTTATGTAAGCACCTTTTGTTACCTCAAGACCACCCTCT
Organism: uncultured Bacillota bacterium; assembly: GCA_949297205.1. Lineage (GTDB taxonomy): Bacteria > Bacillota > Clostridia > UBA1381 > UBA1381 > RGIG1988. Next base: position 10,136 of record CASFSH010000369.1, read on the forward strand.
ACTATACCGTGTGAGGTGTTGCCGATTTCAAGATTTCCGTCGGCATCAACATATGCATCCCCCTCAACCGCCGTACATCTCCATGTTATGTTGGAGTCGGTAAGTTTAAATAGAGTACCGTCCTCGGTTACACCTGCAAGTGAAAGCTTGATTGTTGTATCAGAATCGACAGCCGGTATATTACCGTTATCTATAATATTGTCGTTTACTAATATTTTTACACTCTTCAGGTTAGCTAAACCACCGTGTGTAACGCTCACGTTTTCTGTCAGGGCATTTCCTGCGGCGTCAGAAGCAGTTATAACAATATTTCTTTGTGAAGCGTCGTTAGGAGCATATATATCGACAGTAAAGCTGAATATTCCGTCTCTGTCTATACTTCCGCCCAGTTCCGAAACGGTTTTGCCTGAGCAAAGTTCAGTTCCGTCAGAGGTTATTGTGAATTTTGCGTCATTGTCCGTCACACCACTTACCGTAAGCTTGCCGTCCTTACTGAACGTGCTTCCATTCAGAGGGGAAGAAAGTATGAGTCTTGGCGGTGTGGTATCAACATCAAATTGATAGCTGTATTGGAATCTGTCACCTTGACTGTCTTTGCCATGAATTGTGAGAGTGTGTCTGCCTTCATTAAGCTCATTAAGCGGAATAGTAATACTTTCTGTATCTGTGAAGGTTCCGTAGGCTCCGCTTCTGTATCCGTCGCTGTCAGCATTAAGACCTCCGTCAACGCCCCATTCTCCTGTTACAGTTTCAGATACAACTGCTGTAAAGTTTATGTTATTTGAGGTATATGTTTCTCTTATAACAGAAATTTCCTGAGCAGGAGTATCCGGATCGTTATCATGGTCTGCCATCACGCTTTCCGAAATATCCTTTTTCTCCGCATCTGCCTGTATCGTTACTGTCGGTGTTGTCATTTCAGGCAGGGTTATCAAATCAGTAAATACTTCCTCGCCGTAAACAATCGTATCGTTCTCGCCGTTATCATTTGAATCAATCAAGCAATACGGCTTAACGCCAACCATGTATTTCTTGCCGGCAACAAGGCCCTTTTTCTCTTCATTGCCGTCCTCATCAATTCCTGTGTAGCTTCCGCCGATTGTAATGACTGTTTCTCCGGTTTTTGCCCTGTCATAAGTAAGACCGCTGACATCTGTTGGAGTTTTATCCTCGTTATAAACTGTTGCAGAGTAGCCCGTTGTTTTTGTATCGGTTGTTTCTGAAATATTAACTCCAAGTTCTAAGTTTCCTGCCGGATAAGAACTTGAAATTGACGCTTTCTGCGGCATATTGCTGTTTGTATATGATATTTTTGAGGTACTGTAAATTGCACTGTTTACTGCATCTTCTTTAGAATATACCGCACGCAGATAATATTCTCCCGATGGCATATCGGCAGGAATTGTCAGATTTGTTCCTGTTGATGAAAGTGTAGCTTTATCATCTATAATTCCGACGAGTCTGCCGCCGTTATCTGTTGACGGATCATTGCTTTGTGTCAGATAAATGCTGATCTTATCAAGTTCACCCGTTTTTGTACCGTCCCAATTAACATTAAGTTGATTAGCACTAATGGTTCCGCTGATACTTGTCAATTCAGCAATGGGATCAACATTATAAAGGATAACACTTGCTTTTGTTGTACCTGTTGAAATATACCAATCCTTGTTATAGTTTGCAGCGTCGGTCACAGTAAATGCATAAGATGCTTTATTTGTTTGAGAATTAAAGGTAATATTCGTATTTGCAATGTCATTGTTGTTTCCATCGTATACAATATTGTTATAAGGAGTTCCGTTCATATCCATGCTTGAATTTACCTTAAAGGTTTGTGCTATCTGCTTTGCTTCATCAAGGCTTGCAGCATCATAATTAATCTGAACGATCGCCGCTGAACCGTTGGTGTAGTTTCCGAGATTAAATTTATGCAGAACTAAATCTCCGCTTGATGATATGTTTGCATCAAAAAGTCTTGGAATTTCTGAAGTGTCTGCAATTTCTGCATAACGTGCGTCAGAAATGTTAGTTCCGAACCGTGCATAGAGCGTTTGATCACGTTCTTCATCATAATATACAGGAACATCCTCATGTCCTAACAATGATGGGAATGTAGGTTTAGCAAGAGAATCTCCCGTTCCGAAGTCCACCTCGTTATCACCCCAATAATAGGCAATTCCGACTCTGACACACAATATTTCAACATTTCCCCAAATCTTTTCGGTACTGATACCAAGGTCAGCACCGGCTATCGTTGCACCTCCGAAAATCGGTACGGATTCGGGAACATTAATCGATGCATGTGCAAACATCTCAAAGAACCAGTCGGTGTAATCCTTTCCGATAAGTACAATATATCCGCCGCCCTGTATAACTCCATTAAACAGATTTACCGATATGGCGGCCTGCAAATCAATTCCGGGATACCATTCAAGTCCCAAGCTAATTCTCTTGATAGCGTCTATTGTGCCGAAAATCTTAAGATCGTTAGCGTTGAGACTGATTCCTGTAGCGCCGAGAGATAATGTTGCCTTACCGTCTAATACCTGAACAATACTGAAGCTTGCAGTCAGAATTAATTTAAGAGGCGGTACCGAGTCTGTCATGAATATTGTATCATAAAGGTCTGAAATTCCACCGCCGCCGCCTTTTATCCATACGACACCACAGCCGTCTATGTTGATACCCGGATCAAATCCGCCTATGTAGAAATATATATCATCAGGAACAGGGACATCGTTGCGGCTCCTGAATGAAAGCTTTGCTTCAACAGAGAATCTTGCAAGACTCATATTTCCGTCAAACTTAAATGCCCAGTCATTTATGGTGTTGACTTCAAGGGTTCCGGTAATCTTTGGCAATGCAGTAATATAGTTTTTAATACCGATTTCTACCTTGAAATTCACTCCTACAAGGCCTTGACCGCAGCCATATAGAATGTCACGTACCATAACGGAGGCTGAAATCTCCTGATTATTTCCTCCGCTTTCATCTATGTGCGACCAATCGTATGTCCTGTAAAGTGCATCATTATTGGTATAAATATAGCTGTCTACACTTTGCGCTTCTTTGTAGTTTTTCCAGAAATCTTTTATTTTTTGCCAATATGTAGTATTAAGTGACTGAACGGGATTTTCTGAAAGACTTTGGGTTGAGGGGTCAGGAGCTTTTGTAAAACTTAAATCAAGGCTTGCCGAGAAGGATATTACACGTCCTATTTCTGTTCCGTTGTCCTTCATAACACCCAATTCGCCGTAAGCCATATTAAATACCATTCCGGCAATTGTCTGTCCTACGCTGTATGTAGTCGGCCATACAACCATTATTGTATTATCATTGAAGTTTTTATCACGGACGCCGTTTTTATCGTAGGGAACAAGAGAATAGCTTTTTCCCTGTTCAAGTCTTGTGAGCCCCGATTTACCTTTCCATATAGAGGTGCGGGCATTACTGGTCAGAAGCTCTCCGTCAAACTCAACGATTACGTCACTTGTGGGATCTTGCCCTTGCGGATCGTCCTTATCATAATATATCGACATCTTACCGTTTTCAAAGTCCATAGCGCCGTTTATATTGACGCAGTTATCGACTTCATATTCTCTTGTTTCTTCGTTAACATTTTTGGTGCTTGTTGCGGTGTAGTATGTTCTTTTTGAAACACCGTCCTCCAATGTGTAGGTGGATTTTGAAAATTCACCTCTGAATATCAAGAGAATTTCAGAATATCCGCCGGCGGCTTTAAATGTATTAAACGCTTGCTCGTCCCTAAACGAGTTAATTTTATAAGTAATGTTACCGCCGGTCTGATATTTTACAACGGTCAAAATTCCGTAACTGTCGTTTTTGTATTTTATATCCTCAGATACCGTAAAGTTAAGGCAAGTTGCGGTTTGTTTCTGATATTCTTCTTGAATAACACCTGATGAAACTGCGGCATCTGTCCATTCAATCTGCAAATACCAGCTTCCTGGTGCCAGTTCAACCGAATCATCTATTGCAACATCCATAACCCCGTCTTTTATACTGATAAATTCCGAAGCAATTGTATGTGACGTTTTTCCGTCAACACTGCGTGCAACGAGATTCCAGTTGCCGCGGTTATCCAAAAGTGCCGGATTTTTAACTGTAACATACAGATGCCTTGTTCCTGATGAATATATGATTTTAGGCGTCATTTCGGTAAAGCTTACTTTAGGTATGCTTCCGTCACCACTTGGCAAAAGAATGTATGATACTTTTTCTCCGAGTTTCTTCTCTTCAACTATTGCACCCTGTGTTTCTGACGTATCGTATATGCCTATTGTTATACGTTCGTAGGCGGCTGTATCTGTTACATGTGCCTGGAAATAAAGGGTTTTTGAATTAATATCTCCGACATTTACATTTGTATAGGTGATTATAAACGGGTCTGTCGAGCCAAACTGAGAATTGTTTTCCGCACCCATATCTCCCAGAGTACGCAGATTTTCTGTAGTTTTGACAACCAGTGAAAGATTGTCATATTTTTCTGCTGTATCTGTTACATAGTTTTCAAATGTAACACCGGCTGTAAAATCCGCAACTCCTTCATCAGACTGTCTGATATAATCATCTCTTGTGTCATTTAATTCAAGACGAAGCGGAACGGATACATCAACGGTTACTTTTTCAGCCGCGGAGACGTCTTTGTGTGAATAAACGCCGTAATATGTAATCATGCTTGCAGGTGTGCTTCCGACGGTTCCTAAATCATAATAAAGAGCGTATGCACTGTCTGCAGTCAGATAATCATTTTGTATTTTGGTAAAATCCATAGAATCATCCGGAACAAAATCGAAGAGCGAGGCTGCAAGATTGTTCCAGTGTCCGAATGCCGCCTGATAAGGCATTGCCTGCGGACTGTTTACCGAAAATGCAGTTATTGATGTGTTAAAGATATTGTCGAGGCAATAGAAATTCTGCGGAATTGGATAGTCTGTTCCGTCTAAAATCTGTTCGGTGTAAATCGAGTGTGTTACCGAATTTTCATCTACTGCCTGATATGTTCCGAAATCGTTGCCACCCAAGGCGGTGTCCAAAAGGACACGCGCCTTTATGTTTGCATTATTTGCACTGTTGTTTACGGCACTTAATGAAAGCGAAACCATACCGTGCTCATTTGAACTTTCATTTGCTAATGATATTGTTTGTGTAAAGGTATAGCTTTCAACTGACCATGTAGCGATAATATCGCTGTTTTCGGTTGCCTGTGTTACGGTAACGCCTTTATGGCTTGGGTCACTGCTGCTGCCGTATTTACCGCCGAAAATATAATCCTTTTGCGTACCGTCTGTTTCTGTTACACGGTAAGAGACAAATGATGTGTCATATTCGCCTGTGTGGAACAGAAGCTTTTTGTTGTTGTCCGACTTTTTCAATGTATCACCGTTTACGGTGTTTATAATGAATCCGCCGTTTTCTTTTGAAACCTGAACACGAATATATCCGTTATCAAGCGAATATGCCTCGTGTTCTGCTGCAAGTGCACTTATACCGTCAACAGGCATAAATCCCACAAGCATAATAATGCTAAGCAAACAAGCTATAATTTTTTTCATATTTTCGCCTCCTTACCCTTCCACATAGAGAATTGCACGGAATGTCTTTCTGCTTTGTGTTATAACAGATACCGTGTAAAATCCGGGTGTAATAGTAAATTTTCCGTCACCGTCTATCAAAACATCAGCCCGTTTAAATTTGACCTGACCGATAGTTGAAATTCCTTTGCTTATCTTAACAGTATAAGGCTCTAAAACTCCGGCAGCTATTTGCTGAATATTATCAACTTTTATTTCATGTTCTCCTGGCTGAATAACAGTTGTGCCTTCCGGCTCAATCAATGTACCGTCGAGATAAATTCCGGGGTTGTTCTTATCGTAAACCGAAACATATCTTACGGCAGTCTTTGTGTTTCCGGCAGAGTCTTTTGCTGTATATATTACTTTGTATATTCCCACAGATGTAAGATCAACTGCGCTTTTATCATAAGTCCAGTCCTCTATAATTTTTTGGGTTTCCGGTTCCCAGGCTGTTACACCGGTACCAAGAGCTTCTGTAAGAACAGAATCGTCACTGTCCTGACGTATACGGACGGTACCATTTGCAAAGCTTATATCAGGAGGTGTTTTATCTACATTTCCGACAGGAATATTTAATATGCTTTCATTTCCCGCCGCATCCGTTGCCATGACGGTATAAACACCGTTTTTACTGAAGGAAAGCTCTTGTGAAGCGTTTGCGGCTAAGCTGTAGTCTTGCCCGTCAAATGTCAGGGTGCAGGCTTCATCCGCTGTTACAGTTATCTTTTGATTTGTATCTATAGCAGGTAAATCAGCCGGATCGGGGGAGAGGGTAAGTTTCGGTGCTGTCTGGTCTATATTGTCAATTGTAACCGATGCTATACTGCGGTTTCCTGCGTTGTCTATAAATATATACTCAGATGTGCCATTTTGGGTTATTGTAACCTCAAGAGGAGCTAATTCGTTATATACATTTTCTGCCTTGCCGTAATTTAGGCAGTAAACATTTTCATCGGGAGTCATCTTAAACTTAACTGCATACGGAATATTGTATCCCTCTCTTTTAAGTTCGGTTGTTTCTGTCACAACTGTTGGAACCAGTTTATCTATGACTCCTTCAGGCAGATATACCTCCGCTGCTGAACTCTTTTTGTTAGGGGAGGGAACATCAAACCTGAGTCCTATGCCGCTTTGATCAAAGCATACTGTTATGCCATCTGTGTTTACTGTGTAGCTTGCATTGCAGTTAGGAATATCGTCAATATTTCCGCTTGTAAGCTCAATCCAATCAAGATTATCATAGGTATAGTGAGTCAATTTAACATTATTAACATCTAATGCTTTGTCAGCTGTTATATGTGCGTAAACCGAAGTATTTACAGTTTTTTCTGTGTAGCGTCCGGTATCCACTTCGCCGCTTGCTGAAACGTACGGAGGCGTCCATGTGATTGTAAGAACCGGGGCGGCGGTATCAAGACCTGTTGCTTCAATTTTAGCTTTGTCGCCCATATTTCCTACATGATCCCGGAAAATTATCTCTTCAGATGTATTCTCTTTAAATACTCTCTTATACCATCCCTCATACTCTCCCGTTGTTTCCAATTCCAAAGTACCGTTTAAAAGAGTAATGGTAGATGGATCAATTTGTGTACCGTCATCTGAAGTATCGGTAAGCTTCACATACGCAATCTGTTCATATAATCCATTTTGGACTATTTTCTGTTCTGCTGTAGGCTTTGTGGTATCAAACCACGATTTCAGATCATCTGCTTTTATAGTTACATAAGAGAAATTATCGTTTGACGCTGCGGTTTCTTCCGCTGCATTGTCAACTACCGCAACCGTAAAATCGGAGGTAATGTTATTTGAGATGGTAATGGTATTACCGGATATGCTGACGCCTTCTATTGTATCGCTTTTAGCTCCGCTGTATGTAAGTGATGCCGGCGGACTATTAAGTATAACTATTTTATAGTCTGAATAGTCGGTTACACCGATTTTCATGCTGTAGCCCTGTACATAGCCGATATTTTCAAACTCTTGTGTAACGTCTTCCGGCTCTGTATCCTTTGAAAAGGCACCCATTGCCGTATAGCTGTCAAAGAGTTTTGCGTAAACATCCACCACAAGAGTCGGAGCGGACTCATCCTTATATGGTTCCGGCGGCGTCATAAAGGTTATACCGTAATCTGCAAGGTCAATCTCCAGGCTGCCTTCGTTGCCGAAATTATCCATATATTTAAATAAGTGGGAGGTATCGGCATCACTGTAGGTAAACCGCACTTTTTCGCCTGTGCCGTCAATGGACTGTACGAACCTGCTGGTTTTGTAGTATACCTCAACATAGCTCGTTGTTTCAACGCCGTCAGGGAATTTTTCAAAAAGCTCTTCCTCTGTATAATCCTCACCGTATTGGTCGAAATAGAACCACGGCTGAGCTTCCGGCGCACCGTCTATCATATTGTCAATATGTATGGTAAGCTCATCTCCGTTATCACCTGACTGACCCTCGTCATAGACAGATAATATGACAAGCCCATTTTTCTGCCGTACAACGGTTCTTTCCTTGGCAGGAGGCAGGGTTTCATTATTTTCTCCCTTGATCTCGACCAACCTGTCGCCCTCAACTTCCCAAAACTTGAGTAATTTATCCGTATTTTCATCTGCCATACGTGCCGAAATTGTAATTGTCTCTTGTGTATAGGTTTCGGGAGATATTGTTAAATCAACGCCATAGTCGCCAAATACGTCGACAAG
>CASFSH010000370.1 GCA_949297205.1 uncultured Bacillota bacterium
AATAAGTAAATTATCAGCATTTTCTGATTGTATAATAGTACATCCTTTTGTGGTTATACTTGCATCGGTTATATCACCGTTAGGATAATAGTATAAAATATCATTAGTTCTGTCAACATAATATTCTCCCGGAACATCTAATTCCCCCAATATTCTGTCAACATAATACTGTGAGTTTTTCCTTATTGTTCCTTCCGAAGTCAGCATACTGCCGGAAATCGAAGTAATACTGTAATTTCTCCAAAAATATGTTGTTGAAAGGCTTCCCGATATAATTGCATCAGGATTGTTTTTCCAGTCAGAGGTACGTGACAGCCCTGTATCAAAGGTATTTGTATCATCAGCATTTTCGGCAATAAGATAACTTCCGTTTGGATATCTTGCTGTTGTCTGAGCTTCATCATTTATATACAAATACGGATAAAACGTATCATTTACCGATAAATCAATATTATCCGCTTTCAAATCATATTGCAAAACATAAGGTCTTACACTGCTTTTTAATCTTTTCAAAACCTTAGGATCGGTGACATTTTTAAAGTTATCCACATTAAGTTTTGTTGCCTGGTTAAAGGATACATTTCCTTCTGCTATGTATGATATACCGGAATCCTCCTGCGTCAATACTAATGTATCGTTAAAATAGTAACTTCCGCCCTGTATTCTTACCTCTGCGGTTTCCGCTCCGTTATTTTTCAAATTTCTTGCAGCTTCCTGTGCTTTTTTTATACTGTTTACAGGATCTTCAACCGTACCTGAAGCATTATCCTTCCCGTTTTGCGAAACATAAATTATATTTGATTCCTCTGCATATACTGAAATGCCTGCCGCATAAGATAAGAGCAATGCAGACATAAGTATAACCGAAAGAATTTTTTTCATATATTATTCCCTTTCTGATTTTTAGAAATTAATAATTGTAGCTGTATTTTACAATTATCAGTATAAAGGGACAACCTATATTCAGCTGTCCCTTAAATTCTAATTCTGATTTGCCTTATTTATAGTCATTTACCGCTTTATGAATATCGTCTATCAATTCATCAAACGTCCTTGTATCGTCCTGATAAAGAACACCTACCGCATTATTTACCAGTTCTTTCTTTTCAATAGGAAGTGCAAGATAATCACTTATATCTATACCAAGATAATCCGCATTTTCCTTTGTAAGTACATTGGTAATATATTCGGATTGTGCCGCAAATCCCAGACGTGATGCGTTAATTACCGTAGTAAATATTGCTTTTGCTATACACATTCTTAATTCTTCAACAGACTGACAATTATTGTTCATCATCATATCTACAGCAAGGGATTTGTAACTGTCTGTCATAGTATCATAAAAGCTGTAAATGGTAACGCCGTTCTGATCAATTTCCTCTAAATGTAATACATCATTGTACTGAAAATCAACATTGTTTTTGAAAAGAATATTTTTCAGACCATCATTAAATCCCTGAACGACACTCATTTCATTTACAAGCTGTTTATATTCAGAAATATCATTTCTTGATACAGTTATATTCCCTTTTGATACCTCCGGATATATAAGCTGTGCAAGTTTGGATTTATCAACGCTTGCAAACAATTCAGAAGAACTCATTTCAATTGCATCGGACGAACCAATGAATAATGTCTGTAAATGTGAAACACTTGCAGGCTTATTAAAATTATTTAGCAAATCATCAATAATAATTCCGCTTGGCGGAAGATTTTCCATATTTCTTACCGAAATATTTCCCAATGCATTTTTTCTTATCCTGAAATTACCTTCATTGGTAGTCTGGTTTGCGGTTTGATCCAATTCCGCATAAATGAT
>CASFSH010000371.1 GCA_949297205.1 uncultured Bacillota bacterium
GTATTACAGATGCCGATATAATTTTTCTTGCAGTAAAACCAAATGTGATTTATGCGGTTATAGAAGAAATAAAAGACAGCCTTAATTCTGATACCGTAGTTGTATCTATTGCGGCAGGGCAGTCAATAGAAAAAATAACAGAGGCATTCAACTTGCAGAAAATAAAATTAATAAGAGTTATGCCAAATACGCCTGCACTTGTGGGAGAGGCAATGTGTGCCGTTTCATTGAATGATGAAATGCAGAAAAAGGAAAATGAGCAAACGGTAAACGACATTATTTTAATATTGAAAAGTTTTGGGAAAGCCGAGATAATTCCCGAAAAACTTATGGATGCGGTAACTGGGGTAAGCGGATCATCTCCTGCTTATATCTTTATGCTTATAGAAGCAATGGCTGATGCTGCAGTTCTTGGAGGTATGCCGAGATCACAGGCTTACACATTTGCGGCTCAATCGGTGTTGGGTTCTGCAAAAATGGTATTGGAAACAGGCAAGCATCCCGGAGAACTGAAAGATATGGTATGTTCCCCTGCAGGAACTACGATTGAAGCTGTTAAAATTCTTGAAGAAAATAATTTTCGCGGTACTGTAATAGATGCAATTGATGCATGTATTCAGAAATCAAAAAACTTATAAAAGGGGGCAGATAATGCCCACTTATATATGCACCTGTAGCTCAGCTGGATAGAGCAATAGCCTCCGACGCTATGTGCCGTGCGTTCGAATCGCATCAGGTGTACCAAATCCCAAATGTGTAGACATTTGGGATTATTATTGTGTTTATTATATTTTTATCATAAAATGTTTTTATTATAGCAGAAAAGTAAATTGAAAAATAGCTTTGTTATTTTAAGAGGGTTTTTTTAAATATTTTTTGTAAAATCTTTCAACAATTAATTGTGAATATATTACATTTATATTACATAAAATAAATTTATTATTTTTTTTTAATTTTTCTATTCTTAGAAAAAGTCAAGTATTATCACAAATTTCCCTATTTTCAAAAATTTTGTATTGTTATGTACAATGTTTAAAATTATTTTAAAACACAACATATTGTGTTTTTTAAAAAAAACATATTGACAAAACCACAATTTTTTGATATTATATTAGAGCATTCAAATATAATATAAGGAGGTTGTAATAAATGAAAATTATAAAAAGAAATGGTTCTGAAGTTGATTTTGATATTAATAAGATTATTCAGGCTATTTCTAAAGCCAATAATTCAACCGTATCAAAAGAATTGTCTATGTCTCAGATAAAAGATATTTCGGAATTTGTTGAATTTAAATTACAAAAAGCAGACAGAGCATATTCTGTAGAAGAAATACAAGATATAGTTGAAAACCAAATAATGGCACAAGGTGCATTTGAAGTTGCAAAAAGCTATGTAAAATACAGATACAACAGAACACTGATACGTAACTCCAATACAACGGATAATCAGATTCTTACATTAATAGAGTGTAACAATGAAGAGGTTAAACAGGAAAATTCAAACAAAAATCCAACCATAAACAGCGTACAGCGTGATTATATGGCTGGAGAGGTTTCCAAGGATTTAACACGAAGAATTTTGTTGCCTCTTGATATAGTACAAGCACACGAAGAGGGACTGATTCATTTCCATGACAGTGACTATTTTGCACAGCATATGCATAATTGCGATTTGGTTAATCTGGAAGATATGCTTCAGAATGGTACTGTTATAAGCGGAACGCTAATCGAAAAACCTCACAGCTTTTCAACAGCCTGTAACATAGCAACACAAATTATTGCACAGGTTGCATCGAGCCAATACGGAGGTCAGAGTATAAGTCTTACACATCTGGCACCTTTTGTTGACATTTCAAGAAAAAAAATAAAGAAATCCATAATTGATGAATATTCTCAAATAGGTATAGATATAACGGAACAGCAAATTTCAGATATTACCGAAAAACGTTTAAGAGAAGAAATCAGAAAAGGTGTTCAGACAATACAATATCAGGTTGTTACTCTTCTTACTACAAATGGTCAGGCTCCGTTTGTTACGGTATTTATGTATCTTAACGAAACCAATGATCCTCAGGAAAAAGCCGATTTGGCTCTTATTATCGAGGAAACTCTTAAACAAAGAATACAGGGTGTAAAAAATGAAAAAGGTATATGGATTACTCCTGCATTTCCAAAATTGATTTACGTACTTGAAGAAGATAATATACATGAAGATTCAAAATATTTTTATCTGACCGAGTTGGCTGCAAAATGTACTGCAAAGAGAATGGTTCCGGATTATATTTCCGAAAAAATCATGCTGAAACTCAAAAAAGATAAGAATAATGAAGGTCATTGCTATACCTGCATGGGTTGCAGATCTTTCCTTACCCCTTATGTCGATCCTGAAACAAACAAGCCTAAATATTACGGACGATTTAATCAGGGTGTTGTTACGATTAATCTTGTTGATGTTGCATTGTCTTCAGGCGGAAATAAAGAGAAATTCTGGGAAATACTTGATGAAAGACTTGATCTTTGTTACAGAGCGTTAATGTGCCGACATAACAGATTAAAAGGTACTCTTTCCGATGCTGCGCCTATTTTGTGGCAGCATGGTGCTCTTGCAAGACTTAAAAAGGGAGAAACGATTGATAAGCTGTTATACGGAGGTTATTCAACTATTTCTCTGGGGTATGCAGGATTATATGAATGTGTTAAGTATATGACGGGTAAATCGCACACCGATCCCGAATCAACACCTTTTGCACTTGATGTTATGCAGCGTTTAAATGATGCTACCGCTGCATGGAAGAAAAAGGAGAATATTGATTTCAGTATTTACGGCACACCTCTTGAATCTACAACTTACAAGTTTGCAAAATGTCTGCAGAAGCGTTTTGGAATAATAGAGGGTATAACAGATAAGAACTACATAACAAACAGTTATCATGTTCATGTATCCGAAAAAATTGACGCATTTAAAAAGCTTAGTTTTGAATCACGTTTCCAGGCATTATCTCCCGGCGGTGCTATCAGCTATGTAGAAGTACCTAATATGCAGAATAATATAAAAGCCGTTTTAAATGTAATGAAATATATTTATGAAAATATTATGTATGCTGAATTAAATACAAAATCTGACTGCTGTCAGGTCTGCGGTTATGAAGGCGAAATACAGATTGTAACAGATAAAGACGGTAAGCTTGTATGGGAATGTCCAAACTGCAAAAACAGAGATCAGACAAAAATGAATGTTGCAAGAAGAACCTGTGGTTATATAGGTACTCAATTCTGGAATCAGGGCAGAACACAGGAAATTAAAGACAGAGTGCTGCATCTATAATGAAGTACGGAGAAATTAAATTTAATGATATTGCAAACGGAGAGGGAGTAAGAACCTCTCTGTTTGTTTCAGGATGTACTCATCACTGTAAAGAATGCTTCAACCCTGAGACATGGAGTTTTGATTATGGTGATGAGTTTACCGAAAAAACACAGCAGCAGATTATAGACTCTCTTGAACCTTTCTGGATAGACGGCTTAAGTCTTTTGGGCGGAGAACCGTTCGAACCCGAAAATCAGCATGCTTTACTGCCGTTTCTAAAAAAAGTCAAACAAATATATCCTCAAAAAACAATTTGGTGTTATTCCGGATATACATTTGAAGAATTAACGGGAGAGAGCCGTGCAATAACTGAGATTACAAAGGATATGCTTTTGTTGATTGACGTTTTGGTAGACGGAGAATTTAAAATAGAGTTAAAAAATATTTCACTGAAATTCAGAGGAAGTACAAATCAGCGTATAATTGATGTGAAGAAAACTCTTGAAACCGGTAAAATACAGATTTATCTTGATTGAAATATTTATGGTATAATATTATTAATAGATTTATGTAATAAACATAAAATTTTCAGCCTTAAAACTGTCTGCAGATAACTTTTGATTTGGAGGTGTTTTTTTCAGGCTGAAAATTTTATGAACTATATCGGAAAATGCATATTAAAAATAAATAAAAGAATAAAAAGTGTCGTATAATGCAAATTTATTGTATTATACGCCATTTTTTTTGTGTTTATAGTGTTTTGATATTCTATATATCGCATCTGTCAATTTGTCTGCATCATGTGAAGTGTTGAAATATCCGAAACTTGCCCTGACAGCACCGGTTTTTTCGCTTCCAAGAGCGCAATGTGCAGGATATGCACAATGCCATCCGCCTCGTGTACATATTTTATATTCATCATTAAGAATTTGTGCACACATAACGCTGTCCATTCCTCTTATATTGAAAGCAACAGTACCGTTTCTATCTTTGTCATTGCCTACACCGTAAATGATTACGTTATCAATATTCATTAGATTGTTTATAAGTCTTACAGCCAATTCGTGTTCTTTTGCACCTATAGCCTCCGGTGTTTCTTTCAGTATAAGATCTGCCGATTCTTTTGCGGCAATTATTGCAGGTGCGTTAAGTGTTCCGCTTTGAAGCATATCAGGCAAAAAATCCGGCTGTACAAGACTTTCGGACATACTTCCGGTTCCTCCTGTAATAACAGGATTAATACTGACATTATCCCCTACATATAAACCGCCTACACCCATAGGAGTCATCAGACCTTTATGTCCTGAAAATGCCATTAAATCTATTCCGTCCTTTTCAACATCAATGGGGAGGCATCCGGCAGTTTGCGCCGCATCAACCATAAATAATAGTCCGTTTTTATGAGCAATTTCCGATATTTTGGAAATAGGCATTATTGTTCCGCATACATTTGATGCATGTGTGGAAATAATCATTTTGGTATCGGGTCTGATAAGATTCAAAATATCAGCCGGTCGTATTCTTCCGTGTCTGTCAGCTTTAATTACGGAATATCTGCAGGTTTTATTGACAGGTCTTAACACACTGTTATGTTCCATTTGAGTGATAATAACATGTGAATTCTTATCTAATGTTCCCAATATTGCCATGTTCAGTGCATAGGTGGCATTTTGTGTATAGGCTATTCTTTCGATAGAATCTATATTAAACAATTTACATATTGACTCAGTCGTTTCATATATTTTTTTTGTAGCTCTTAAACTATAAAAATGTCCGCCTCTGCCTGAATTTGCACTGTTGGCTATTGTATTTTTCATCATAGACAAGTATACTCCGGGAGGTTTTTTTAAAGAAGTGGCAGCATTATCAAGATAAAGCACTGTACACACGCTCCCCGTTTACCAATTCTTCTATATAAAATTTACGTACTCGTATTTTTTTATTTGACATAATTTGTTTTATCAAAGACAATTTATCCGGAGAAGTTCTTACTGAATATGAACAGCCTCCGGTGCTAATGGCAGGCGGTGTATGAATTACAGCGGCATTTAAATCCCCAGCGTAATTCAATTGCTTTTCGAGGCGAATAGCAGTGGTTACAGAACCTGCCGTAACAATTAAATTTGACATAGAATCACCTCTTTATTATATAGTATGTCAAATAAAAAAATAATGCGACCGAACCGGTAGTTAAACAAAATATTTTATTATTAATTTACATAAATCGGTTTACAAAAATATTACATACACTTTACAATTCACATTATCCACATACTTATCCACAAAGGTTGTCCGGGTTTTCACGTATTTTATTATATTTCCACACAGTTATCCACACTGTGTGGATAAGTATTTCCATTTTATACATCAATTATTAAATTTACATAAAACAAAAAAATTCATTTTTCTTGTAAAAAATTGACAATTATTTTTATTAAAATTAAATAAAAGATTATAGGGAGTATAATAGTATATAAAAAACTGTCTGCATATGTGTTGATAAGCAGACAGTATAATTGTATTCAAAAATTATTATTTAATAGTTTCATTGCCAAGTCGGTAATATCCTTGTAGGGAGAAGAACATTCAATTTTCACCCATCCTTTACCGATATTTTTATTCAGTAAATTTAATTCCGATAATCTTCGCTTTGTTTCTCTTGCAGTTCCTTCACCGCCGTCAAAAATCATAACATTGTTTCCAAGAATATGCTGAATGGATTTTTTTATATGAGGATAGTGGGTACATCCCAAAACGACGGAATCAATTTTAATATTTTCATATGGTTTAAACAAATTTTTTAAAAAATTTTCAAGTTCGGGTCCTTCGGTTTTTCCTTCTTCAACCAATTCCATTAAACCCGGACAAGGCAAGGTAATAATGTTAACCTCATCGGAAAATCTGTCCATTAAATCAAAAAATTTTTCTTGATGAAGGGTAAGGGGAGTTGCCATTACAAGAACATTGGAGTGTTCCTTATATTTAGCGGATTGCTTGATTGCGGGTTCTATTCCTATAATAGGAAAGTCATTATATGTTGTTCTCAATTCTTTTGCTGCGGCACCTGTAGCTGTATTACACGCTATCACAACTGCCTTTGCATCTTTTTTTCTAAGATACTCTAAATTGGTAAACATAATATTTCTTACCTGTTCGGCGGTTTTTGTTCCATAAGGTGCGTTTTTATTGTCACCGAAATATAAAAAATTTTCATTGGGCAT
>CASFSH010000372.1 GCA_949297205.1 uncultured Bacillota bacterium
ATGTTTCAGGGTTAAAGAATAGCTTGAATGGATATATCAGCGCAGCAGATACCGATTTTGACGGTAAATATGACGTTTTGTTTGTATGGAACTATAAAACCTATGTAGTGGAAATGGTTTCGGGAGAAAGGATAGTGGCAAGGAATAATGAAATTCTTGATTTCTCCGATGAACGAAAAGACATTTTGCTGCTTCAGGACGGTCAAAAAACAGCAATAAGCGACATTGCATCAAATAACGTTTTGTCGGTTGCCGAAAACCAAAAAGGCGATATGATAACAGTGCTGGTAAGCAATAAAAATTTCACGGGTTCGTATTCATCGGCAAACTCGGAGATACTTGTTGACGGTGATGGCAATGAGTATAAAATCGATCCGTTTTTCTCAGATGAGATTGAATTGGGTAAAGAATACACATTCTATATGAGTGTATTCGGAAAAATTGCAGGAGCTTCGGAATATACGACAGCGGCAACAACAACGAGAACGGGGCGGAATTACGGATATTTTAGAAAGGCATATCTTGATGATGTTGACGAGGATGCTGCAAACTTTCGTATATACAGGCTTTCGGACAAAACATGGGTGACGCTTGAAGGTGCAGATAAAATAAAATTTTATAAGGGTTTTGTGGACAGTGAGACAACAGAAGATAAGAAAGTGGAAAAGAAAAGGGTCAGTGCTTCGGAGGCGGCGGATTTGCTTAGAAACCCACAGCTGATAGTTTTTGAAACAGATGCATATGGAAGGGTTTCATCAATTACTACTGCAACGGACTATACCGCTACGGGAAATCTTGATGAGAATGTTTTTGCGTATAATTCTCATATAGAGGATAGAGTAAGAACTTATTACGGCGGATTTTTCGGTGGACGTTATCATAACGAAAATTGCATTATTTTGAGAGTGCCGGCGGATAGAGAACAGGAAAAAAATTATGGTGTCGAAAGCATGCCGAGTGACGGATTCGTAGACGGTCCTATGGACATATACGATGTCAGTGAAACTTTAACATTAGGCGGCGTGATTGTTCGTTATTCAGAAGCGGGCGGAAGTGTGAATGAAGGAAATGTTGTTCTTATAACTGTGGATAAGGTTGAACAAAGATTGGTTGATGATGAAATTGTATATAAAATTTTAGCGGTTGAGGGAGAAACATACTATATTAGCAACGATGCTGAATTCGGAGAAGCGTCGATGGTACAAGATGCAAATTCAAATCCGATGTGGCACGTGAAAAAGGCATCTGATTTAAAGCGCGGAGATGTTATGCGTATTAAGGTTGATTCGCTTGGGTATATAACTAATTTCAGTGTTGACACAAGAATAAGCGAATTGGCTGATATGGACTTTTTCTCATATAATTCCGGCGGCGAAATTGCGCAGTATTATTATGATTACGGCATGGTTATAAGAAATTCTGCTCTTGATAAAAATCTTGTGTTGAATACATCGGGAACGACAAACCCGTTATATAACACTCCAAAGCTTATACAGAATGTTATGCTGCTGTATAACACAAAAACCGGAAAATTTGAAAAGTTAGACAATAAAAACGATATTTTGCCCGGTGATAAACTTTTTGTCAGATCGAGATATTATATGATGGATATTACCGCTATTGTAATAAGATAACTAAGTAATTGTAAAACTGACGTTTTTCAATTAAAATTCTTAGGTAGAAATAAAAAGTTCCATCTGATTTTAATTTTATGCCAGGTTGAAACTTTTTATTTCAGCCAAAAATGACGCACATATCGTCATTTTTGATTATAAATCAGGGGGTGCCACCCCCCCTGATAACCGCCCTATAAGAATGGTGGCTAATTGTAAAATTTACATTTTACAATTACCTATAATAAGATAACTAAAAGGAGAACAAAAAATGATAATAGATAATGTAATGTATCATAATGTTGATGGGATTATAAAAAGACCATACGGAATGAGACTTTTACGTTACAGTGAGGCTGTGACCGAAAATTTAGAATACGGTGTTAAAAAAATGTCGGGGTATGCTTGCAATGCCGAGATGCGGTTTGTGACTGAGGCACCGGAAACTTTTGTGAGTCTGATGAGCGAAATCGGAGAGGCGCATGTTACGGTATATTATGGAGATTGTGTACTAAAAGAATTTATTTTGCAAGAGGGCGTGGTTACAAGAATAGAGCTGTATATTCCTAAAGTGCTTGACGGGTTGGATGAGAGTTTTTACAAGAATAATCTGTTTTCAAAAAATGTGTGGAGACTGCATTTTAAAGGAATGATAACGGTGTGTGGGATAGATTCTTTAGGATATCCAATACGTCCGCCGAAAAAGGAAGAAATGCCGGAAAAAACCATACTTTGTTACGGTTCGTCAATATCGCAGGGGATAGGCTCTGTGTATTATCCGATTACATATGTTAATGTTCTGGCAAATCTTCTGGGTATGGATTGCTTAGCAAAGGGATTAGCCGGATGCTGTTTTTGTAATTCCGAAATAGCGGAAAATTTCATGGGACGTGACGATTGGGATTGCGCGTTTTTGGAGATTGGAATTAATATGATATGGGCACCGGATGAATTTTTAAAGAGGTTTGAATTTTTTGCCGATACCATGTATAAAACCGGAAAAAAGCTTGTATTTACCACTATATTTGATAATAATAGGTATTACGAGGGTGGCGACGCAAAAAACACTTGCATGAAATATGATGACATAATACGGAAAAAGTGCGGTGAGTTTGATAAAAAAAGAGTTCTTCTGATAGAGGGGCGGGATATTGTATGTGAGTCAGGTATGCTGACAACTGATGGAACCCATCCGTCGACCGAAGGGCATATGAAGATTGGATACAATATATATGATAAAGTGAAAGATTTTTTGGTGTAACGAATATATTAAGAAAATGTTCGTAATATTTAAAATCTCTCGATGGTACAAAACGAGTAGCTATAATTGAATATTTATTAAGAAGGCTTTGATTTCAGCATAATGTTGAAATCAAAGCCTTTATTTTTTTTGTTCAGGATTTTTATACCTCAAAAATTAAAAAAACTTTTTCAAAGGTGCAAAAACCTTGCACCTTTGAAGTTTATGATATATCCGAAAGGTCAAGCAAAGGGGGTGTGACGAGTGAGTAATATGAAACTGACGCCATATGACAGACGCGATGCGATTTTAAATGTTTTGTGCAAAAGGCGCACGGAACACATTAAAAATCTTGCGTTTGAGTTTGGCGTCAGCCGACGAACCATTATCAACGACATCATAGAGTGTCAATGCCGAAATAAAAATGTATAAAAGTGGCGTATAAATTTTGTAGTTTTATGGCGAAAAAAATGTTATAATTAATTCGGATTATTTTCAAAAAGTGTGTTGTATTTTTCTTTTTGTTTCATAAATTCTTTCCGTTCT
>CASFSH010000373.1 GCA_949297205.1 uncultured Bacillota bacterium
CGGAAAATTTCCGGAATTTACAACTCCCGATGATTCATATCACGGAATAATATATACTGAGAAGTTTGGCAAAAAGGCATTTATTACAAAAGCCGGGGCACAGCTTATGCGTGACTTGGGTTCGACTCCTGCGCCTCAGAATGTATTTTTATTAAATCTTGGATTGGAGACTTTGCATTTAAGAATGAAGGCACATTGTGAAAATGCAAAAAAGGTTGCTGAATTTCTTGAGAGTAATGAAAAGGTTACCTGGGTAAATTATCCCGGTCTTGAATCAAGCAAGGATAGAGAAATTGTTAAAAAGTATCTTCCAAACGGTACAAGCGGTGTAATAAGTTTTGGTGTAAAGGGAGGAAGAGATGCGGCAATTAAATTTATGGATAACCTTAAACTCGCTGCAATTGTAACTCATGTGGCAGATGCAAGAACTTGTGCTCTTCACCCTGCAAGTACAACCCACAGACAAATGACAGCAGAACAACTCACAGAGTGCGGAATAGGCGAAGATCTTATCCGTTTGAGTGTAGGTATAGAAAATGCCGATGATATAATAGAAGATTTGAAACAGGCATTAAATGCATGATACTAATAAAATTTTTATTCTTTTGTAAATATACTGTTCTTTAATGGCAAATTGTATGCTTTTATAAGTATATTACGAAATTTTTAGAGTTATTGACTTGGATATTTTCTGCAACATAAAAATGAAACGGAATTATAAATAAAATATAAGAATGGAGAATGATATGGAAAAAGGAAAGAAGAGAGTGCTGGCTCTGTATGTAGTATTAAGGGTTGTTGTTGTGGCAGTAATGATATTAGCATTTATTCAGAAAAGTTATGATCATGTGTTTTTATGCATTCTCACATTATGTTTGTTTTTGATACCGGCAGTAATAGATAAAAAATTTAATATCAAGCTGCCGTCAGTTCTTGAATGTATTATAATACTGTTTATTTTTGCTGCTGAAATATTGGGGGAAATACAAGGGTTTTACCTGAAAATTCCCTATTGGGATACTATACTTCATACTATGAACGGTTTTATAATGGCCGCAATAGGTTTTGCAATGATTGATATTCTGAATCAGAATCCGAAACTGCATTTTGATATGTCTCCTGTTTTTGTTGCCTTTGTTTCTTTTTGTTTTTCCATGACCATAGGTGTATTATGGGAATTTTTTGAATTTGGAATGGATGTTATTGCTTTTACCGATATGCAGAAGGATACTTTGGTGACTATGATTTCAACAGTGGATCTGAATCCTGATAAGGTTAACATTCCTGTAGTCGTAAAGGATATAACGAAAACGGTAATTGAGGGTACGGTAAACGGTACACCCCGGAGTATAGTTATTGACGGAGGATATATTGATATTGGGTTAAAGGATACCATGTTTGACCTGATTGTCAATTGTATAGGGGCAGTATGTTTTTCATCTTTGGGAGTGCTTTATATACTGGGAAGAAGCCGTTTTGCAAAGAGTTTTATTCCGCGTATGAAAACACCGTCGGAAATTGAAGAGGTAAAAAAAGAAACACAAAAGAGACGAAAGAAAAAATTAAAGGGAAAGAAAAATGAAGATTAAAATTGAAAAAATAAAAGCCTTATTTTATAAAGAAAAAGATATATATATAAAAGAATGTGACATATATATTAATGATAATAAAATAGAAGCAATTGATACAGAACCTGAAAATTTTCATGCAGATAAAATTATTAAAGGTAAAAATAAATTGGCAATACCCGGTCTTATCAATGCACATACTCATGCATATATGTCGGTTTTCAGAAATATAGCTGATGATCTTAGTTTTGACAATTGGCTGTTCGGTAGAATTACACCTCTTGAGGACAAACTTGTGGCGGAAGATATGTATTGGGGCACTATGCTTGCTTGCATTGAAATGATAAAAACGGGAACTACTTGTTTTGTGGATATGAATATGTCAATGGATGCTGTAATAAAGGCAGTAAGTGATGTTGGTATGCGAGCTGTTTTATCAAGAGGTCTTGTGGGAGAGGGAAACAATGAAGGCGGACGGATAAGGCTTGAAGAAAATATGAATGCATTTATGAACTGTAAAAATGACAATATTTCATTTTTGCTTGGTCCTCACGCTCCATATACCTGTGATTGCGAATATTTGAAAATTGTAACAGAAACAGCTAAAAAAAATAATCTGGGTGTAACCATACATTTATCCGAATCACAAAATGAAATTGAGAATATCAAAAAAGCTTATGGAATTTCTCCTATTGAACTTATGAATGAAGCAGGATTGTTTGACGTACCGGTACTTGCGGCTCATTGTGTGTGGATTGACGATAATGATATTGAAATCATGCAAAAGAAAAATGTGTCGGTAGCAACAAATCCAAAAAGCAATTTAAAACTTGCAAACGGAATAGCGCCTCTTAATAAAATGTATGAAAAAGGTATTAATATTACTATAGGAACGGACGGCGCGGCAAGTAATAACAGTCTTAATATGTTTTCTGAAATGAATTATACAGCGCTTATACATAAAGGAATGACACATGATCCTACAGTTATGAGTGCAGGGGATATTTTAAAATTTGCCACAAAAAATGCTGCAAAGGCAATAGGCAACAACAGATTAGGAGAAATAAAGGAAGGTATGATTGCGGATATTACTGTTTTGGATATAGATTGTCCGCAGTTTACCCCTCAGAATAATCTTGTTTCCGCTCTTGTATATTCCGCAACGGGATATGAAACAGATACTGTTATTATAAACGGTAAAATACTTATGGAAAATAAAATTATTACATCTGTTGATACCGAAAGAGTTTATGCCGAATGTGCAAAAGTAATCGAAAGGATAGATAGATAATGAGTGAAATAAGAGATATTAATCTATATGAAAGCGGAGAAAGAAAGATAGAATGGGTAAAAAGGAATATGAGTCTTTTAAGAAGTATTGAAGAAGAATTTTCTGAAGATAAACCCTTTGAAGGTTTAAGAATTGCGCTCTCAATACATCTTGAAGCAAAAACCGCTTATTTATGCCGTGTTCTTGCAGCAGGCGGGGCCGATATGTATATTACAGGAAGCAATCCGCTGTCTACACAGGATGATGTCGCGGCAGCGCTTGTACATGGAGGGTTAAATGTTTTTGCATGGCATGGGTGTACCGCGGAGGAATATCACAGACATATGTGTCGTGTAATTGAAGCAAAACCGAATATTATAATAGATGATGGGGGAGATTTGGTAAACCTTATTCATAATGAATATCCTGAAAATCTTGAGTATGTTCTGGGAGGATGTGAAGAAACAACGACAGGAATACTAAGATTGATTGCAATGAATAAATCAAAAGAGCTTAAATTTCCGATGATTTTGGTAAATAATGCAAAATGCAAATATTTGTTTGATAACCGATATGGTACGGGACAGTCTGTATGGGACGGCATTAACAGAACGACAAATCTTATTGTTGCAGGGAAAAATGTAGTTGTTGCAGGATATGGATGGTGCGGAAAAGGAGTTGCAATGCGGGCAAAAGGATTCGGTGCAAAAGTAATCGTTACCGAGATAGATCCAATTAAGGCATTGGAAGCAAAAATGGACGGCTTTGATGTTATGAAAATGGAGGATGCCGCACCTATAGGAGATTTGTTTATTACCGTAACGGGGTGTAAAGATGTAATTTGTGAAAAACATTTTATGAAAATGAAAAACGGTGCCGTGATGTGTAATGCAGGACACTTTAACGTAGAAGTGAACTATGATGTATTGGAGAAAATTGCTGTAAAAAAAGAAAAGCAAAGAGAAAATATTATGGGATATTGTCTTGAAAACGGCAATACCATATATCTTCTTGCGGAAGGACGTCTTGTAAATCTTGCGGCAGGTGACGGACATCCTGCGGAGATTATGGATATGAGTTTTGCAATCCAGGCTATGAGTGCAAAGTATATTGCTCAAAATAAAGAAAATTTTGGAGAAATGATTATAAATGTTCCTGAGGAAATTGATATTGCAATGGCGGAAAGAAAATTAAATCATTATGGTTGTTCCATTGATAAACTTACAGAAGAACAAAAAGATTATCTAAATAGTTGGAATGTATAATTTGTTGTCTGTATACAAATAAAAAATACACCGTAAGACAAAGATATTCATGTCTTATGGTGTATTTTGTTTGCAAAAACATTTATTTAATTATATCGGTATTCTTTATAAAGAAATCGGTAAAATTAATATTGCCGAATTTTTCTGTTTTTTTACCGTCTATAAGAAATTGAACAAAATTGACATCTTTTAACTCACAAAGAGAGTTTACAATCGAGTAGATAACCAATTCATTATTGGTATCGTCCTTTGCATTTTTTTCTATGAATCCTGATTTAAAATTTACAAAACATGTATTGTCGGTAGTCTGTGCCGAAATCAGGACAGTATCCGAAGATATAATATTCCTTGCCATATCGGAGTATTGAGTTCCCTTTATAAGTTCATTTACCACATATTGCTCTGTGGGAACCGTATCGGTTATTGTTATGGTACGTTTTTCTGAAATAAGTTTGTCGGTATTCTTGTCAGCAAAGTAAAGGGTTAATACTGTGGAGTCCTTTGTGGTTGAATCGGATTCAAAATCCATATCGTCATTGGATATAAATCCCAAAGTAGTGCCATCTGAAGAAATTATTTCATTTCCGTCAACTGTAACTTTAACACGATCGACCGTTTTTAACTGGCAAAGTGATTTTACAATTGCATAGACTGTTAATGAATCTCTTGAATCATCTTTTGTCAGATAATTTTCCGAGAAGTCAACGGTAACATTTTTTCTGTCCTGAATTACCGATTGAATTTGTACATCTGTATTAAACAGCGGTTTATTTTTGCTGTCTGACGGACCCTGAAGCAATTTTTCAAGAACAATATTCACCAACTCATCTTTGTCTTCATACTCTATATTTCTATTTTCCGAAGCAAGAGCGGTATTTTCTTCATTAAAATAATATAAATCAATATTAATTGATTTTTGCTTGTTCTGATTGCTTTCGCCTATTATAAGCAATGTGACTGCAATAATAATCAATGCTGCCACAAAGCTGAAAATATATCTTTTTTTTACCATATGTAATTAAACCTCCGTAGGTGCACAATAATCTGTACTTAATTTAATTCACTGAAATAAAACTATTATAGTATTTTCATATGTGTAATGAGATTATTAAAATACAATATCAGTAAATTTTTTAAATATTATTCATTTGTTCATTATATATGATATATATTACAAAAGTATTAAATTGGTTGTTTGTTTACAAAAAATTTATTTTTTGTACTAAGAGTTATCAATTTCTGTATTGTATGGAAGATAAATAGAAAATGTACTTCCCATTCCTACTTCGCTTGATACGTCTATATGTCCTCCGTGGAGTATTACCGCTTCTTTTGCAATTGCAAGGCCTAACCCAGTGCCGCCTGTTTCTCTTGCACGGGAATCATCAAGTCTGAAAAATCTGTCAAAAATGTGTTCATGTTCTTCTTTGGGGATACCATGACCGTTATCCTCGATTTGGATGCGAAGATTTCTGCCCTCTTTGGAAAGCCCAATTTTAACAAAACCGCCTTCGTCAGTATACTTAATTGCATTATCTGTTATATTGTAAATCGCTTCCCATATTTTGTCATAATCAAGATTGATAGGTGCGGGATTTTCCAATTTAAAATCGGTATACAGTATAATATCTTTTGCTTTTGCATTTGTGGACAGCTTTTTCACAATGGAATTTAAAAGAGCGATTATATCAACAGATTCGAATTTTGGTACGGATTTTCCCGAATCTAATTTTGTCAAAGTAAGAAGGCGCTCGATTATTCTTGTGAGTCTGTCTACTTCGTCACTCAAATCTGATAAAAATTCGCGTGTCATTTCGGGATCGGGATTTTCTGTGGAAATTACGCTGTCGCATATTAATTTAATTGTTGTTAAAGGTGTTTTCAGTTCATGTGAAGCATCAGATACAAACTTGCGTCGGTTGTTTTCAAGATTTCCGAGCTCCGAAGTCATGTAATTAATGGTTGTGGCAAGGTTTGCAAATTCATTATGCCCTCTTACCTTTACCCGTTTGTCAAAATTCCCTTTGGAAATTTCCTTTGCTACCGATGTAAATTCATCTACGGGAGATGTAACTATATATGACATTCCGAAACTTAAAAATCCGACAAGAATACATATTAAAGCAGAAACCATGTACATATTGATTTTCACGTATCCTATGGTTTGATCTATATCGGTCATGGCTTCAATAAGATATACAACACCGATAATATCATTATTGTCTTTCTGTCTTACAGGAACGGCTACAGTCATCATATTAATACCAAGATCGTCTTCAAGGACATTGTGCGCTTGTTCGCCGATTGCCGCAGATTGAATAATCTCACGCATCAGGACTTTACCGGTAAGCTCTTTATTGGAATCAAACAAAACATTATAGGTTAGGTTTACAACTATTCCTCTTATATTTGTACCTATAAGCAATTGATTAGTGTATTCTTCTATTGCATCAATATTTTCAACCGAAACATATGATGTTATGGTATCCGATACCATATTTGCCTTTGCAAAAAGGTTGATTTGCTCATTTTCATATAAATTATCACTGAGAATACCTAATATATAAATACTCATCAATACAAGCGTAATCATAATAACAGCAATATATGTTGCCATCATTGTCCATCGCATTGAGGAAAAAAAGTTTTTAGTCTTTTTTGTAATAATAACCAACACCCCATTTTGTCTTAATATATTTCGGCTCTGCAGGATTCTGTTCTATTTTTTCTCTTAATCGTCTTATATGCACGTCAACCGTACGGGCATCTCCGGGATAGTCAAAGCCCCATGCAATGTCAAGAAGGTTTTCACGGGTATATACTTTTCCGGGATTTTTTACAAACAATTCAATCAGATCAAATTCTTTGCTTGTAAGTTCAATTGTTTTTCCGGCAATAATTATATGTCTGAAATTATAATCAAGAGTTATATCGCCGGAGATAAGTAAATCGTTTGTTGTTTTACCCGGAGTAACAGGTGTTGCACGACGTAAAATCGCTTTTATACGTGATGATAATTCACGTACATTAAAGGGTTTTGTAACGTAATCATCAGCACCATATTCAAGCCCTAAAATTTTATCTATGTCTTCGCTTTTTGCAGATAACATTATTATGGGAACATTAGAAAACTCTCTGATTGTTCTGCATACTGTAAGACCGTCCATTTTTGGAAGCATAATATCAAGAATTATAAGATTGATACTTTCATCATGTGCCATTCTGACTGCTTCTTCACCGTCAAATGCGGTTTCAATCTGATAACCTTCCTGTTCAAGATTATATTTTATTCCTTTTACCAATAATTTTTCATCATCTACTATCAGTATTTTCATGTCTTTTTCCTTTCTTTTAGGGTTTTATGTTTATCAAAACAGTTTTATAAGTGTTTCCGGTTTGGTATCTCATACAATCCGATACTATTAACAGCATATATTATATCAGATAATCAAAAAATTTTCTATAGTTTTATGAAAATAATTGTAAAAATTATTTTTCCTCTAATTATGATTTTTAAATATCGGCAACTTTAACAAAAAAACAATACAATACAAGGTATTTTGGTTTTTTTTTGAAAAATCCTTGCAAAAAAGGAAAAAAATCTGTATAATATTTTTATTGATGTTAATTGTATTAATATATTTAGGGAACATTATATATTACATTATATCTAACGTTAAAGGAGTTCGTAATGAATAAAAAAACTATTATCTTTTTTGCAGTTTTGATATCATTATTTATATCTATGATAAATCCTGTAATGTCGGAACCTGCCGAAAGCAATCAAAGCACAGAACAAACAACTACTGAACAGCCAAATAACGGTGAAAATACGGAGTCGCAACAGGAAACTTTGATAGATACTTCGGTTCCGGCGCCTCATGCAGAAGCGGTTTATCTTACAGATTTGAAATCAGACAAAGTATTGTATGAAAGAAATTCAAATGAAAAATTGTATCCTGCCTCTACAACAAAAATAATGACAGCTATACTTGTTCTTGAAAACGCAGATTTGACACAAACCGTTACGGCACAAGCTGAGGCAATAGCACCAATAACAATGCAACATTCTCACATGGGTATATTAATAGGAGAAGAGTTGACGGTAGAGCAATTGTTGTATGGTATGCTTGTGTATTCGGCGAATGATGCGGCAAATGTTCTTGCGGTACATATAGGGGGAAGCATAGAAGGATTTGAACAAATGATGAATGATAAAGCAAAGGAATTAGGGGCTAATGATACCCATTTTGTAAATCCTCATGGCTTTCATGATGATAATCATTATACCACAGCACATGATCTGGCGATAATGGCAAAATATGCAATGCAAATTGAAAAATTCAGGGAAATTGTAAAAACAGATATGTATGTGATACAACCTACAAATAAATATAAAGAAGTAAGGTATCTATCAAATACAAATCATCTTGTAAGCAGAAGACGTCAGTCAAATTATTATTATTCAAAAGCGATAGGAATAAAAACGGGATTTACTGACGAGGCGGCATCATGTCTTGTGGCAGCTGCTGTTGATGGGGATACGGAGTTGCTATCTGTTATAATGAAATGCAACAATTCATCCGGAACAAACGGTGCTTATTCTTTTAGTGAAAGTAAGGATCTTTTGGAATATGGATTTGAGAATTTTAAATATATTACCATTGCAAATGATAAAGACATTGTAAAGGATTCAAAGGTATATGAAGCAAAAAAAAATATGCGTGTTGCACTTGTTCCTCAATACAGTGTATCTGCACTTTTACCGGTAGATATTGATGTTAAAAACGAAATAACACCCACATTTGTTCTGAACGAAAATATTTGTGCACCTATTGCTGTAGGAGATATTCTCGGTACGGTATCTTACGAATATCAGGGACAAGTTATAGGAACAGCGAATCTTATAGCGGTAAATGATGTTGAAAAAGATATGGTTATGGCATCTATTCATCTGGTTATTAAAATCATTACACATCCCATATTTATCATTGCTGTATTGCTGATTTTGATTTTGTATTTCAATATTAAACGCAGACAAAGAATTAATCGCAGAAGGCGCAGAATTCGTCTTGAACATATTTCTGTTGATGACAATAAAAATATTAGAAAGAAATAATAATATTAAAGGGGCTGTTGCGTTAAGACGGCTCTGTAATAAAAAAGAAATGACTCAAATCCTAAAAAAGGGTTGAGTCATTTCTGCTTTCATGGTATAATAAATA
>CASFSH010000374.1 GCA_949297205.1 uncultured Bacillota bacterium
GAAAGAATGAGAACATTTTTAGGATTAAATTTTTCAAGAAATCCAAGATTTTGATATATTGCATTTGCTGTGCCTTTGTACCATTGTTCGGCTTTTGCACTTTGATATGGCGGGAGAACATACACCCCCCCATGATTTCTGTCCAGATCCCACGGATTGCCATTCCCTATATATGTATTCAATACAAGAGGCTGATATTGCGTGAGAACTCCTACGGTATCAAGTCCCGAATGAGCACAATTGGACAGAGGAAAATCAATTATCCTGTATTTTCCCCCGAATTCAACGGCCGGTTTTGCTACATTTTTTGTCAATGCTCCGAGCCGGCTACCTTGTCCGCCTGCAAGAATCATGGCAACACATTCTTTAAAAATCATTTTTTAATCTCCTCCGTTTTTTTTGTTTTTTGCCTTTGCTGTTTTTTTCGTTTAATATATACGGTTGATAATCCGCTTATATTAAAGTGAATGGTATAATTGAAATTTTCAAATTTTTCTTTTTTTGCCTTCATTGTTCTTTTCCTGAACGAAGCATTTCCTCCGAATTTGGAATCTGCACTGGATAATACTATTTCATAATCGCCGGATTGGGGGACGCCTATTGTGTATCCTTTTCTGTCAACGGGAGTAAAATTGGAAACTATTATTGTATAGCTGCCCTTTGATTTCCCTTTTCTCATATAAGATAAAACGGAATTTTCATTGTCATGGTCATTTATCCATTCAAAGCCATCCCAGCTGTCATCTATTTGCCAGAAGGATTTTTCCGATGTGTAAAAATGATTAAGCGTTTTAACATATTCTTTTAATTTTTTATGTTTGTCTGTTTCAAGAACATTCCATTCCAATTGCTCTGCAAAACGCCATTCAAGAAACTGACCGAATTCTCCGCCCATAAAAAGCAGTTTTTTGCCCGGAAGAGACATATAATAACCAAGCAAGGTTTTATAAGATTCAAATTTTTCGTCGTAGTTTCCGTACATTTTATCAATCAGGGAATGCTTTCCATGTACAACTTCATCATGGGACAACGGCAGAATGAAATTTTCCGAATAAGCATAGAACATTAAAAATGTTAAAAGATTATGATTCGGATTTCTGAAAAAAGGATCCATTGACATATAGCGCAAAGTGTCATTCATCCATCCCATATTCCATTTATAATTAAAGCCCAGACCGCCTTGTTCTGTAGGAGCGGTAACATTTGCCCATGCTGTAGATTCTTCCGCTATCATTAGAATATTAGGAAAATTTGCAAACATTATTTTGTTTAATTTTTGCAAAAAGCTGATAGCTTCAAGATTTTGATTTCCGCCGTAGATATTGGGTATCCACTCACCATGATTTCTGCTGTAGTCCCGGTATAACATTGAGGAAACAGCATCAACCCTTAAACCGTCAAAATGAAATTCTTTTACCCAATAGTATGCTGAGGACAGCAGGAAAGAAATTACCTCTCCCTTTGAATAATCAAAGACCATAGTTCCCCAGTCTTTATGTTCTCCCAGCCTTGTATCGGCATATTCATATGTGGGAGTACCGTCAAAATGATATAGCCCAAATGCATCCCTTGGAAAATGTGCACCAACCCAGTCCATGATTACATATATTCCTGCTTTATGAAACTTATTTATTGCATATTTTAAGTCTTCCGGCGTACCGTAACGGCTTGTGGGAGAAAAGAATCCCGTTACCTGATATCCCCATGAACCGTCATAAGGATATTCGCATATAGGCATAAATTCCACATGGGTATATCCCATATCAACGAGATATTCGCATAATTCATCGGCGAGTTCGCGGTAATTTAAAAAACTGCCGTCTTTATGCTGCCGCCAGCTGCCGGCATGCACTTCATATATGACCATAGGTTTATCATATGGTGCGGTTTTATTTCGCTTTTCAAGCCATTTTGCATCACTCCAGTCAAAACCTGACAAATCCCATACAATTGATGCAGAACCGGGACGAAGCTCTGAATAAAAGGCAAATGGATCTGCCTTAAGATGTATTTCGCCTTTTTTATCTTTTATTGCATATTTATATAAATCATTTTCTTTGATGCAGTCAAGAATCACAACCCATACACCTGTTGAGCCGAGCTTGTACATTGGATGCGATGTATTGTCCCAACCGTTAAAATCACCGGTTATATACACAGCTTGGGCATTTGGAGCCCATACCGCAAATCTCCATCCTTTATCTATTTTATGAACTCCAAGGAATTCATATGACTGAAAATTTGTTCCTTCGTTAAATAAATACAGCTGATATTCGCTGATGCCTGTTTCATTTATTTCAGGTGCTTGGAGCATTTTATATATCCTCTCTTTCCTTTATCTGACGGTTGTTAAAAAATTTTGTTGTTATTTTATTATTAAAAAACAGAGTTATTCTATTCATATAATTTAAAACAATAAAATAAATGCGATTTATTTTTCATTCAAAATACATATATATTTATATTATATCATATTTTTTTTGTTTGTAAATACCATTTAAATTAGAAAAAAATATGAAACATTTGTGCAAAATAACAAAATTTACAAAGAAATAACAAGAAATATGTGTAATATAAAAAAAGAAAATATAATAATTATAATTTTTTTTGTATTATTTTGACGGAATTATGACTTTTTTTAAAATTACAAATCTATATAAATTTTATGTAAATCTTTATAATTTTATGTGAAATAACTAAAAAATAAATATGTTTTGGACTTAATTTTGACTATGTGAATATATAAATTATTAAAAATAAAAAAAAGATGAAAATGATGTATTATTATATTTTTACAAATTTTTAAAATTCGCCAAAAGTCAGTTGACAATCGGATAAGTTTGTGATAAAATACAAAAATACGATGAAGATGTGTAAGTAGTATATATCCCGGTCATAAAAGAGAACGGATATCGTGGGCTGTAAGTATCCGTTATGATGATATGTATGAATTTCAGCATTGGAGTATTCTGCGAAAATTTTAGGATATAAGCAGGGTGTTATCGTTCACGCAAAAACGTATCGAGTGCGGAGCAGTGCTCCGAAATTGGGTGGTACCGCGGGTTATTATGCTCGTCCCTTATTGGGGCGGGTTTTTTTGTTGTAAAAAATGAGGCTGTTTCATTTATTAAAACAGAAAAACTTCATTGAGTCATATATAATAAAATTATTGACGTTTACGTCGGAACGGAGGAAAAAAATGACAGATAAAACATCTCAGATTAAACAGGAATTTTTTGAAAAATTAAAAGAAGTTAAAGATATTGCTGACCTGGAAAATATTAAGGTTCAATATCTGGGAAAGAACGGCACTGTTACGGCATTGATGAAGGATATGAAGACACTTGATGCTGATATGAAAAAACAGTTCGGACAGGTTGTAAATCAGCTTAAAACAGAAGTATCAAATGCAGTGTCGGATAAGTTTGAGGAACTTAAAAAAGCCGCTGTTGAAAAGGAAATAAACTCAATGGCTGATTTTGACGTATCAACTCCGGCAAACCTTGAAAGAGGATCCTATCATCCTATAACTCTTGTGCAGAGAGAGTGTGAAAAAATATTTAAGTCAATGGGATTTACAGTTGAGGATTACAGTGAAATTGTAACGGATTATGAATGTTTTGAATCCCTTAACATACCTAAGCATCATCCGGCAAGGGATATGCAGGACACGTATTATCTTGAAAACGGACAGCTTTTAAAAACTCAGACATCTGCCGCACAGAATGCAATATACAAAAAATATAAAGATGCGCTCATAAATGAAGGTAAACCCATAAAGGCGATATTCCCCGGAAGATGCTTCAGAAATGAAGCAACAGATGCCTGTCATGAAAATACATTTTTCCAGATGGAAG
This sequence comes from uncultured Bacillota bacterium, assembly GCA_949297205.1. Taxonomy (GTDB): domain Bacteria; phylum Bacillota; class Clostridia; order UBA1381; family UBA1381; genus RGIG1988. The sequence continues at coordinate 3,858 of CASFSH010000374.1, forward strand.
GTGTAATGGTTGATAAAAATATTTCTATTTCAAATTTGATATTCTTTATGAAAACAATGCTTTCCGAGGTATTCAGAAAGGATATAAAAGTAAGACTGCGCCCGGGATTTTTCCCATTTGTGGAACCCGGGTTTGAATTGGATATAAGCTGTCTGATATGCGGCGGAGACGGATGTCCGTCATGTAAACACAGCGGATGGCTTGAGTTATGTCCATGCGGTATGATACATCCCGAAGTCTTAAAAGCAGGCGGAATTGATCCTGAAGAATATACGGGATTTGCTTTCGGTCTCGGACTTACAAGACTTGCAATGATGAAATACGGTGTTAAAGATATTCGTGATTTAAACAGCGGAAATTTAAAGAGTCTTTCGCAGTTTACCGATGATGAATAAGAGAGGAGAGGAAAGATATGTTTTTATCAATGAACTGGATTTCCGATTATGTTGATTTAACGGGAATTGATAAATTAAAACTGATAAATAAATTTTCGTTATCTACTGCGGAAGTTGAAAATGAAATATTTTTCAAAGGAAGCGATATAAAAGGCGTTGTAGTTGCTGAAATAAAAGAGGTAAACGATCATCCAAATTCAAAGAAATTACATCTTTTGAAGGTGGATGCAGGTGACGGAAAGCTTACCGAAGTTGTATGCGGCGCTCCGAATGTGCGTACAGGTATGAAAACTGCATTTGCAAAAGTGGGAGCACAAATCGGTGAAATTGAAATTACACCGAGGGAGTTGGCAGGATATGTATCAAACGGTATGTGCTGTTCCGAAAAAGAAATAGGTATCAGTGATAACCATGATGGTATAATGGAAATTACCGATGATGTAAAAAACGGAACAGATCTGAAGGAAATATATGAAATAGATGATATTGTTTTTGAAGTTGACAATAAATCATTGACAAATCGTCCTGATTTATGGGGACATTACGGTATTGCAAGAGAATTTGCCGCTTTGGCAGGAAGAGAATTAAAACCTCTTGAAACGGTGGATTTATCAAAGTATGATAATCTTCCCAAAGTAGATATGAAAATTGAAGATAATTTGTGTCAGAGATACTCATGTATGCAGGTGAGAAACATCACAAGAAGTGTAAGCCCTGTAAATATGCGTATCAGATTGTTCTACTGCGGAATGAGAGCGATCAATTTTCTTGCGGATATGACAAACTATCTTATGCTTGAAATGGGACAGCCTATGCACGCTTTTGATTCAAGAAAGATAGAAAAGATAAGAATAAAGAGATTTGATAAGCCCTTTACCTTTAAAACTTTGGATGGTGTCGACAGAAATATTGATGAAAATACATTGATGATTTGCAATGATAATACACCTGTTGCAATAGCCGGAATTATGGGTGGTTTGGATTCTGAAATTGTTGAGGATACAACAACCCTTACCCTTGAATCGGCAACCTTTGACGCTGTATCAATCAGGAAATCAACGGTTAGACTTGCACACAGAACAGATGCTTCAATGAGATACGAAAAATGCCTTGATCCTGAAATGACTGTAACCGCTATTGCAAGATTTATAAAATTGCTTACCGATATTGATGATAAGGTTGAAGTCGTATCTTCTCTCACCGATGAATATGCCGTTAAGTATGATAAAATAAATCTTGATTTTGATAAAAAGTTTGTTGACAGATATACCGGTATTGAAATTGATAATGATACAATAATTAAAACATTAAAATCACTGGGATTTGGAGTGGAATATGAAAATGATAAATTCCATGTGGATGTTCCAAGCTGGAGAGCAACAAAAGATGTTACAATAAAAGCCGATATAATTGAAGAAATAACAAGAATATACGGTTATGACAACTTTGATGTAAATACAGCTTTAGCGCCTCTTTATCCGGTAAGGCCTGCGGAAGAGAAAAATGTTGAAGAAAAAATAAAGGATATTCTTGTAAAACGTTATTCAATGCATGAGTTACATTCATATGTATGGGCATATTATGATGAATATAAGGAATTGGGAATAGAAGTTGAAGACAATATTAAGATTTTGAATGCAACCAATCCGAATATTGAAACAATAAGAAAATCAATTGTTCCAACACAACTGTGTCAGGTAAGATACAACAATTCATATGCACCTGATTTTGCAGTATTTGAAATAGGCAGAGTGGTTGACGGTATGACAGCCGATAATCTGTGCAATGAAAAGAAGAAGCTTACAATTACAATGTACAGTAAAACAAAATCAATGGAGGAGTTATATATTCAGCTAAGAGATATTCTTTGTGTTATTTCAGATGATATAAAACATAAACCTCTTGCGTTTGAAAAGATGCAGGCAACCCATTCCTATCAGCATCCTAAAAATCTTAATGCGGTTATTTGCGACGGAAAAGCTATAGGAGAAATGGGTATAATTCATCCTGTGGTATCAAAGAAGGTTGACAAGAAAGCCAATATTGTATATGCAGAAATTGATATAAACGATTTTGCCGATATAAAAAATGACAGTATTGTTTATTCCGAGCCTTCACGTTTCCCGGGAATGGAAATTGATGTTACATTTGTGTCATCGGTATTTGCACCCATAGGAAATGCAGTGAGGGAAGAAAACTGTAAATGGATAAAAGATATAAAAATAGTTGATACCTATGTTGATGATAATTCAAAATCCATAACCGTAAGAATATTCTTCTCGGATTCTGAAAGAACCCTTGTAAAGGATGAGGTTATGAAATATGTGGATTCGATTATAGAAAGATTGGAAAAACAGGGAATCAGTTTAAAGAAATAATAATTAAAGCATATCTCCGGGATTATTTTCGGAGATATGTTTTCTTCATGAAAAACAAAAAAATATGAGGTTAATTATGAAGTTGATTGTGCCCGATTATTATACAAAATTTGTGTGCATTGCTTATAAGTGCAGACACAATTGCTGCATTGGATGGGAAATTGACATTGACAGCGATACATATAATTACTATAAGACGGTAGAAGGATATATGGGAGAAAAGCTTAAAAAAAATATATCCCGAAAGGATACGCCGCATTTTATTCTGGGTAAAAATAAGAGATGTCCGTTTCTGAATAACAACAATCTTTGTGAAATTATACTCAATTTGGGCGAGGATAAGCTGTGCGATATTTGCAGCGACCATCCCCGGTTCAGAAATTTTTTTGAGAACAGGACAGAGATGGGATTGGGACTTTGCTGTGAAGAAGCGGCAAGGCTTATAATTACAAACAGGGAAAAGGTGTCATTGATAAATATTGAAAATTGTGGAGATATATCAGAAAAAGCTGAAAAAGAATCGGATTTTTTTGATTTGAGAAAAAGAATTTTTGATATTGTGCAGGACAGAACAATTTGTGTTGATAAAAGAATAGATACACTTATTTCTGAACTGGATATTTTTGTTCCCGACCTGTTGTCCGATGCAGTAAGAGAAAAGTATTACCGCCTTGAAAGGCTGGATACAGAGTGGGATAAAGAACTGGAGAATCTTAGAAAAATTGATAATATCGACAACGA
>CASFSH010000375.1 GCA_949297205.1 uncultured Bacillota bacterium
CCTAAATCCTACCGCTATTTTCCGAGCGTCCACTCATGTTTCGATAAAACCGAAAAGTAGATATGTTTCCATATAAGAAAATCAAACTTTTTCAGAGTCAGGCTTATAATCCTAACTTCCGAAAAAGCCCGGAAATACGCCCGTTACGGCGCTTACTTATCTTTTCTTGACATCAATACCACCGTCTCAACGTGCACGGTTTGAGGAAACATATCAACGCCGCACACTTTTTTTATATGATACCCGCCGTCGCACAAAAATTTCAGGTCACGTGCAAGTGTTGCTGGGTTACAGGACACATAGACTATTCTATCCGGTTTTACTTTCAGGATTGCGGCAAGGGTATTTTCATCGCTGCCCTTTCTCGGAGGGTCAAGGATAACAACATCCGGTTTTTCGCCTTTTTCAATCAATTCAGGGACAATTTCTGCAGCATCTGCTGCATAGAACTCTGCATTGTAAATACCGTTTCTTTCTGCATTTTTTTTAGCGTCTGAAATTGCCTGTTCAACTATTTCCACACCGATTACGTATTTTGCTTTTTTAGCTGCCGCCAAAGAAATAGTACCTATTCCGCAGTATATATCCAAAACCCTATCGTTTTGAGTTATTTTTGCCATATCAATTGCTTTATCGTAGAGTTTTTTTGTCTGATGAGGATTCACCTGAAAAAAACTGTTTGGAGAAATTTCAAATTTCAAATCACACAAATAATCCACGATATATTCTCTGCCGTACAGCAAAACATTTTTATCTCCCAAAACAAGATTTGTCCTTTTTTTATTGACATTCAGAATAATACTTTTAATATTATCGGATACCGAAAGCAATGCATTTACGAGTTCTTTTTCATGTGGGATTCTATCGGCATTTACAGATATAACAATCATCAGTTCATTGGTATTAAATGCTTCTCTTACAAATATTCTTCTTGCGATTCCCTCATGTTTTTCTTCACTATACACACTGATATTGTACTGTTTAATAAAATCCATAAATATATTTATAATTTTACTGTTTATTTCACTTCCCAAAGCACAATCCTCAAGAGGTATTATATCATGGCTTCGTTCACGAAAAAAACCGCACACGGGATTATTATTTTTATCCGCTCCCACCGGAAAAATCATTTTATTTCTGTATCTGAATTGATTATCTGCACCTATCATTTCCGAAACCACAGCATTGAGTCCTCCGATTCGAGAAAGTGCATTTTCTATTATACTCTTTTTAATTTCAAGCTGATAACTATAATCTATATGCATAAGCTGACAGCCGCCGCATTTAGAAAACACAGGGCAAACTGTTTCTGTTCTGTACTGTGATTTTTCAATTATACTTATAATTTTTCCATATGCATAGGATGATTTTACTTTAACAATCAAAGCTCTGATTCTATCACCGGTAACTGTTCCCTGCACAAAAACGCAAAAACCTTCAATATGTGCCACACCCATGCCTTCCGATGTAACAGATTCAATATACAATTCATATTCTTTATTTTTTTCAACCGGTAAATTTTTAAGTTTCGCCATTATCTGATTATTTTTCCTCCGTTAATTTTAAAAAGCGATATATTGCGTCTATCATTTAATATATCAATATCGGTACAAGTCAGAAGTACCTGTTTATCGGTTATTCTTTCCCAAAGATAACGCCTTCTGTTAACATCCAGTTCACTCATTATATCGTCTAACAGCAGTACAGGATACTCGTCCTTTATTGACTTTATGTATTCGGTTTCTGCTATTTTAAGTGTCAGCACACAGCTTCGCTGCTGACCCTGAGATCCGAAAACACGTGCCTCACTATCATTGACAAAAAGCTTCAAATCATCTCTATGGGTACCGACTAAACAAGTCCCGGCTTCAATCTCTCTTTTCTGGTTTTGTTCAAGAGTGTCCAAAAAAGATTTTTCCGTATTATCATCAGACAATTTTATTCCGGGGATATATATAATTTCAAAATTTTCATCAGCAATATCTTTATGAATCGGTTTTGACATATCGTTGAGCTTTGAAATAAAATCACATCTGTATTTGTATATTACAGAACCGTATCCCGCAAGCTGAATATTCCATGCCGAAAGAACATTGTCCGTATCTGTTCCCGAATATTTTATATTTTTTAGCAAACTGTTTTTTTGTGCCAGAGTTTTCTGATAATTTATTAGATTTGACAGATATTTCGGATAAAGCTGACTTATTGCTTCATCTATAAATCTTCTTCTTACAGAGGGTGAGCCCTTAATTATATCAAGATCCTCAGGAGAAAACATTACAACATTGAGATAATTCATCAGCATAGAAAGCTTTTTTATACCCACATTATTTACTTTTATTATTTTTTTTCCGTCCTTTGACACCCTCATCTGCATATTGTATTCTCTGTTAGCATCGCAAAACTCAAGATTAAGACTGAACAAATTCTTATTGAATTTTATCAATTCTCTGTCGCTTTTTGCTCTGTGACTTCTCCCGTTTGAAAACAAATAAACTGCCTCTAATAAGTTTGTTTTACCCTGGGCATTATTTCCGTAAAATACATTTATTGTAGGACAAAGCTGTATACTTTCATGTTCATAGTTACGAAAATAATCCAACGTCAAAGATTTTATATACATAAATCATTCTACCTCAATCTGATATTGTCCGTCCTCAAAATCAATAAGAACAACATCC
>CASFSH010000376.1 GCA_949297205.1 uncultured Bacillota bacterium
ATTGTGTTTTGAAAATATCGAAAACGAAGGATTTATTGCTGACTTTCTTTATCGTTGTGGACATAAAGTAGCACGGCTTCTGAAAAGCAGAGATGGGAAGTATGTTATCAAAACGCCAGAGTTTCAATTTACGGTTCAGGAGTATATTGATGGAAAAATGCTGCTGATTAACACTGCTACCAAATGGTTTCTGGAAAAGTCAGCTGATTTCCTTGGTCAAAGGTTGTCCATTACATATTTGAGCTTTCTATGAGTGTCAAAGGTTCTGCTAAAATTGCAAAGCAATTAACCGCAGAGGGCAGTCCCACACCTACGGTATATTTCAGACAAAAAGGTATGACGGTCAGATGCAAGCAAGCGGTAACAAATGTATAGTGTTATAGAAGTGTTACTGGAATACTTGAAAATATAACTTATACGGGCTGTACAGTGAATTTCAGAACAGCTACAAAGAATTACAAAACACATAAGGTTGTAAGGAATCCCAAAGAGGAATGGCTGATATTTGAAGATACACACCCTGCAATCATTGAAAAGTCTGTTTTTGATAAAGTTCAAGTATTACGCAACAACAAACGCAGATACACTAAATCGGGCAACACAAGTATTTTTCGGGTATTATAAAATGTGCAAATTGCGGAGCAAAGTTATATTATCATAACGCTATCACCTTTAAGGAAAATCAAGCACACTTTATATGCTCAAACTACAAAGGCAACACAGGAAATTGGAACGTGCATTATATCCGTGAAGATGTGATTTATAATATAGTGTTATCACAAGTACAGCTTATGCTTGATTATCTGCACCGCTTTGAAGATGACTTTGTAAAAAGTCTAATTGCAAAATCTGAAACTGACAGACAAAAGGAATTTACAGCTAAAAAGCGAAAGTTGGAAATAAACCGAAAACGCATAGCAGAGCTTGACACCATATTCAAACGAATTTATGAGGAAAATATATCCCAAAAATTGAGTGATGAAAGGTTTATAAAGCTGTCAAATGATTATGAAGCAGAGCAAAGAGAGTTACAAGCTAAAAGCATAACCCTTGAAGCAGAGCTTGCAGAGAATGAAGAACAGATTAACGGCATTGAGTACTTTTTAAACATCGTAAGACAATATACCGAAATAAAAGAGCTTGATGCAAGAGTGGTAAATGACCTTATAGACAAAATCGAAGTGCACGCAGCAGAAAAGAAAAATGGACAAAGATTTCAAAGAATAAATATTTACTATACGGCTGTCGGAGTAATCGATATACCACAGCATATACAAGAATTAGCTGTCTAAATATTTTTATTAAAACAAATAGGCGCTACAACAAGCAAAAAAGCCTATTGTATCGCCGTTTCTTAAAACTTTCCTTATTGGCGTATAACCGATGCCGGGCAAGTAAAATAAAACACTTGTTTCAACATCCCTTTTTTATATTACTGTAAAAATATTAGTTTAATATGCTTATCATAAGATTCAAATATCCTGCAAAAGTAAGCCACAATAAATACGGAATTTGCAGAATTGCCGCAGTTTTATTTATTTTTGAATATTTTATTATTGTATAAAGAACGAACAGCCACAATGCAATCAGCCAAACAAATGCAAAATTATATGCACGCATATTAAAAAATATTATACTCCAAAAGAAATTAATCAGCAATGAAAATCTGTATATAATCAATGCGTCTGATTTATTTTCACTGTCACTTAATTTTATCATTGCACTGCTTATTCCCATCAATATGTACAAAATTGTCCATACTATGGGAAATACCACTCCCGGCGGTGATAGAAACGGTTTATTTATTTCATCATATATATTCATGTTGCTGAAAGTAAACATTGCCGACAATCCGCCTACTATTAAAGGAATTACTATTGATATAATATATGTCTTTAATTTCTCTTTCAAAAAAATCACCCCTTTATACCATTATATTCGGTACAAGGGGTAATAATTCTTTTTATTACATTAATTTTATACAATTTTGCCAAAGCAAAAATACTTTTGAATTCAAACATTTATGGCCTTTATCAAAGTGTTGTTGTAAGATAAACATCTTTATACATCATGGAAAAACTGTCCTGTGACGCCTTTGCTTTATTGAAATCATCAAAAAATCCAAACACCGTAGGTCCGCTTCCGCTCATCAATGCACCGTTTGCGCCGTTCAACAGCATTTTCTTTTTAATTCCTCCTATAACCGGGTATTTTTTTATTGTGACCTCTTCAAGTACATTTGAAAGATTACTGCAAATTTCTTTATAATTGTCTTTTTCAATTGCACTTATCATTGCCTGTGTATCCGGGAAAATACTTTTTTGTATACTATCAAATTCTTCATAAACCCACGGAGTTGAAACGCTTATTGGCGGAGTTACAAGTAATATATACTGCTTCGACAATGCTTTTACAGGACGTAGAATTTCACCTATTCCCGATGCCGACTGTGTTCCGCCTATCATGCAATACGGAACATCCGCACCCAATTTTGCGCCGATTTCAAGTAATTTTTCCTCAGAAAACGGATTTGAGTATAGCATATTCAATGCAACAAGTACAGCCGCACCATTTCCGCTTCCTCCGGCAAGTCCTGCAGCAACGGGAATATTTTTATGTATCAGAATTTTTGCTCCGTATCGTTTTTCATTTAACTCATTAAAAAACAATTCGGCAGCTTTATATGCAATATTTTTGTTGTTTGACGGAAGATATTTTTTATTTGTGGTTATTTTTATACCATTATTATGCGTCTGTACCACAATAATGTCGGATAAATTAACTGTCTGCATTATTGTTTCTATAAGGTGATACCCATCTGTTCTTTTACCCATAACATCAAGAGTCAGATTTATTTTGGCATATGACCTTGCCATAGCTTTTTTTCCGTTAATTACTATATCCTCTGATAATTTCATATTGTTTATGTTTTCCTTTCGATTTTTGTATGTTAAAAGCAGGGTATAACAAACACTTCTGATTTTCCCTGCTTATTAATTTATAATTCAAAAAAATGAATGTGAAAACTTTACCGTCTCTTTTACTTTTTCATCGGTAATTATCCTATCGGATTTTGATTTTTCTGCATATACAAGGTATTCAATATTTCCTTCAGGTCCTTTTACGGGGGAAAAATCAAAATTTACAGGATACATACCCGATTCCTTTATAAAATTTATTATATCAATGCATACCTCGGTATGAACCTTGATATCCTTTACAACACCCTTTTTGTTGACTTTTCCTTTGCCTGCCTCAAATTGAGGTTTTATCAATGCGGTAATAGCTCCGTTCTCATTAAGCAGACCTACAACAATTGGGAAAACATACTTTAATGATATAAAAGAAACATCTACAGATATAAAATCCACAAGTTCTCCTATATCTCCGGGTGTTACTTGACGTATATTTGTTTTTTCCATATTGACTACTCTTTTGTCATTTAACAGCTTTTTATCAAGCTGTCCTGTACCCACATCTATTGCAAATACTTTAACTGCACCCTTTTTCAGCATACAATCTGTAAATCCTCCGGTAGATGCACCTATATCAATCGCTGTTTTTCCATGCAAATTAATTCCGAATTTTACTATCGCTTTTTCAAGCTTCAGTCCGCCTCTGCTTACATATTGAAGCATATCCCCTTTTATTTCAATACTGACATTATCCGCATCTATCATACTGCCTGCTTTTGTTATAACCTTACCATTGACAAAAACCTGTCCGTTTTTTATAAGCGTCCGTGCTTTTTCTCTACTTTCGGTTATATTTTTTTCTGTCATATAGACATCTAATCTGATTTTTTCAGGCATTTTTCAGCTCCTTTATTTTTTTTGCCAAGCTTTCAGCATCTAATCCGTAATGTTTGTCCAATTCTTTAATGCTTCCGTGTATAATAGGCTCATCGGGAAAAGCACATATTTTAAATCCGGCATTTATACCTCTCTGTGCCAATTCTGCACCTATTATAGTCCCCATTCCTCCTGATATGGTATTATCTTCAAGAGTAATAATATTTTTTGCTCCTTTCAGATGTGCAAACAAATCTTGAGGAACAGGATAAATTTTATTTAGTTTTACGATTTTTACATTTATACCGTCCTTTTTAAGCATTACTGCTGCTTTTACTGCAGTATTGACCATTCTTCCCGATGTGATTATAACATTATTACCATCCGGATTTATAACTTCCGTTTCTTCCCCTATGCTTTCAACCTTACCGATATATTCACTATTTCCCCTTGGATACCGTATGGCAATGGGGCCTTTATGTTTATTAACTGCATATTCAATCATTTTTTCAAGCTGAGAAAATGATGACGGTGATAAAATTGTTATTCCCGGCATATCGGAAAGATATGATATATCATATAATCCGTGATGCGTCTCTCCGTCAGCTCCTACTATTCCCGCTCTGTCTACAAGAAAGACAACGTGCAGATTCTGCAAACATACATCATGCAATATCTGGTCATATGAGCGCTGCAGAAAAGAGGAATATACAGCAAAAACAGGTATTGCACCTGAAATTGCCAAACCTGCAG
>CASFSH010000377.1 GCA_949297205.1 uncultured Bacillota bacterium
AAAATGCTAAAAATCAAGCATGACTATTTTGTGTACCCATTTTTAAGAACGGGTACATTTTTTCTTGCAAAAAGATAGGAGCCTGCAAATGAGCATCTTAAAAATGCTCATTTGCAACAGCCCCTTTTTAGTATAAAGACAAATTAATGTATAAATATAGTGTAAATTGTTTATTTACGTATTTTCCGGATAGTGAAATGTAAAAGCATTTTTAAGCCATTTACAAAAGAAAACAAGGGGAATGCAAACAGCAAGCCACAAAAAGCTGTAACCAAGACAGACCTGCCCCATAATATTATAGGGCATATCGGAATAATCCCAGACGTGAAGTCCCAGTTTAACATTTACTATAAGACCTGCCAAAAGTTCCACAAAAGTTATGGAAAGACTTCCGGCGGCGGCCTTAACGGGTACCGGAGAATCACCTAAAATATCAAAAATATGATAAATAATAAAAAAACACATTCCTCCGCATATGAGCATTGTCCAGTGGGTATACCCTCTCCAAAGTATTTCCAGTAACCCATATCCTGCGGCACCGATAAAAAACACAAATAATTGTTCCATATATACAAAAACTCCGTTAAAAAATTTCTATATGTTATTATTAGAAATTTTATAAAATTTATTCATATGTGTTTTTGTATTTTTGGGTTTATATATGAGCGACATGATAATCATAGCAACAATTACAAGAACAGTTATTATAACATATAACGACCCGAGGCAAAAACCGGCACTTATTTTTTGAGAATTGTTGGTATAGGTGAAAACCGATTGTGTAATAGGAATGAATTTTAATGCAATGTAAGTATATAAAAGTGAGAAAAAGCCGTGCATAATTTTTCCGACAAGGTATGGTTTAAGGCTTAAATCGGAACGTGAAACAACGCCCATTACTTGAAGATGAACACTTATTCCGGCAAAAGCGCATATCCAGGCGGACAGAATTATCTTATTCATTAGTGAAGTATCAAGTGCGGATATTTTGTTAAGACCGGAAACAAATTCCATTATTCCCGACAATACGGCATTTGCGGCAGGATTAATATTTATTATATCCATAATAAGACTTGATATAACGCTGCAAAAAATAACAACACCGCAGACGGTGAGAATACTGTTTATGGAATTTGCAATAACCTCAGAAAAAATAACGGATATGTTTTTTTGATTTGTTTTTACCGGTGAAGAGGGTGCCGAAAAGGATTCGGATTTATAAAACCGAAAAACGATACCGACGGTAATTGCGCCGAGTATATGAGAAAGGTATAGTGTAACTCCTATTGCCGGACTGTGATACATGGATACCCCCACTGCACCGAGAATGAATAAGGGACCGGAATTGTTGCAAAACGCCAGTAATCGTTCCGCTTCCGATTTTGAGATATATGAAGAGTTGTATAGCTGACAGGTTGTTACGGCGCCCAGGGGATAACCGCTTACAATTCCCAAAATAAAGGCAGCCGCACCGGATGAATTAATATTAAACAGCGGCTTCATTACGGGACGAAAAAGTCTTGAAAGAACTTCGCAGAATCCTGAATATATCAATAATCCCGAGCATACAAAAAAAGGGAATAAAGAAGGAACTATAATATTAAAACAGATGTCTATGCCCTTTTGCGCATAGGCAACGGATTTATCTGGATGAATTATTAAAAGACCCGTAAGTATAAGAACAAGAATATAGATAATTATTTTTTTCATTTTCAGCCTCCGGTTTTCTGCATAAACGCAGTAGTTGTATTATAACATAAGTGTAGATGTCCCCGACTCATAAGGTGGCAGGTTGCAATTTGTCGCAAGTTCTGTTCCTTACAAGCAAAGCAGGAGCTTTGCTCCGACTTAAATATTCTGCCATACAGTAAAATCTGATATGACAATAAGAAATTTTACAGATTATTTTATTTAAACTATAATTCTGTTATTAATTACTTATAATTAAAACCGAATTATCTGTTTTAATTAAATATATGAATTTATCGGCGGATTATTGCATAAATTCAAATAAAGGAGCAAGTTTTTAAAAGAAAGGACAGGTAATCGCTGCAATGAGTAATATACGAGAAAAAATTGCGGAAATAACGGAATTTCCGAAAGATGTTGTTATGGATTTGCCGAGAATTGTAATTGTGGGGAACAGAGAGCTTCAAATAGAAAACTATAAAGGATTGCTGGAATATTCACAGGACATTATACGTGTGGCGGTGAATAATAAACAAATAATAATAACGGGTGTTGACCTTTGCATAAACCGTATGGAATCGGATACGCTTTTTATAGGAGGAAGAATTATGTCTATTGAATTCTGTTCAAAAAACAAAAGATAAGTTATCCTATAAAACACAATATTATAAAAATAAAGATTAGTATAAAATTGATAAATCTTTATAAAAAAAAGTAACAAAATAAACAAAAGTTTAAAAGTTTAATATAAAAAAAGTAGAAAAATAAGAGGTTTTTAATATGTTTTTAAATAAAATCTTTCATTTCGTGAAAGGATATGTTATAATTAAAATAACAGGCTTTTACATTGAGCGGTTTTTGTACATATGCGCAAGACGAGGCATCAGACTGTTTGGAATAGGAAAAAAGACGCAGGACGGCGTTGTAGTGTGCATAAGTATTTCAGATTTTTACAGGGTCATGCCGGTACGATATAAAACGGGGACCCATATACGCATTATTCAAAAATGCGGATTACCTTTTTTGATAAAACAATTCAGAAAAAGAAGTTTTTTGGTTATTGGTTTATTGTTGGTTGCAATAGCAATGTTTGTTTCTTCAAACTTCATTTGGTCGGTGGAAATCATGGGAGACAATGATGAACTTTCGCGTTCGGTTGCATCGGCGGTTAAAAAAACGGGAGTGCATATAGGTGCGTTTAAGCCATCCCTTATGGAGGGTGAAAGCATGAAAAGCATTATCCTTAATAATACCGATAATCTGGTATGGGCTTGGGTTTACATTAAAGGAACCAAAGCTGTTGTAGAGTATAAGGAAGGAATACTTCCTCCGAAAGTTGTGGATAAATCATTTCCCTGTGATATTGTTGCGCGAAGAGATGGATTAATTGTCAGTGTTGTGGAAAAAAGCGGCAGAACAAGAGTTTTAAAAAATGATACGGTGGCAAAAGGAGATCTTCTTATTGCCGGAACCATTGATATGACCGACGGAGGATATAAGACTGTTCATGCAATAGGTGATGTATATGCATATACATGGCATGAAAAGAGCGGAGAGTACAAAATGTACGAAGATATTAACATTCCTACGGGAAGAGAAAAGAAATATCGCACATTTAAACTTTTCTCAAAATGTTTTGATTTGTTTTTCAAAGATAATGTGGATTTTGAAAATTATACAATAAGTGAAAAACTGTCTGAAATGAAAATCGGAGAAGATAATTACCTTGGAATAGGTATATACGAGAAAACATACAGAGAAGTATCTGTTGAGAGAAAGCCGATTTCTTATGATCTGGCAGTAGAGAAGGGCCGTAATGATCTGGAGGAAAAAATAGCAAAGGAACTTGCTTGCGGATCAAGACTTACAGATAAAAAAGTATCACATGAGATGATCGATGATGAAACAGTAAAGGTAACCGTAACAATGGAATTTATAGAAAAAATAGGTGAGGAAATACCGATAATTGAGCAAAATACCGCGCCTGAAGAATAAATACGGTATTAATCGTATGGGCTACAGTTGAAAGGAATGGGATGAATTGAGCGAAAGACAAATTGAGATACCCGAATCGGTGGATGTTTCGGAATTTTTCGGTGATTTTGATTTGAACGTAAAGTTATTGGAAAAGGCATTGTCTGTTACACTTACAGGAAGAAATAGTACAATAAAAATCACCGGGGAAGAAGAAAATGTTGAAAAATGTGCGGATGTTATAGATGCTTTGGTAGAGATACTTGAAAAGGGCGAAAAAATAGACGAGCAGAAAATTCTTTATGCCATAACAATGGTACAGGAAAACGGCGGATTTGATATAAAAATGCTGGGCGATGACTGCGTGGCAATAAGTCAGAAAGGAACGCCCATAAAGACAAAAACACTGGGGCAGAAAAAATATGTTGAAGCAATTAAAGAAAATACAATAGTATTCGGTATTGGTCCTGCCGGAACGGGTAAGACGTATCTCGCGGTTGCAAGAGCGGTTACGTCACTAAGAAATAAAGAAGTATCGAGAATAATACTCACAAGACCTGCGGTTGAGGCAGGAGAAAAACTGGGCTTTTTACCGGGTGACTTACAGAATAAGGTAGACCCGTATTTAAGACCCCTGTATGACGGAATGTATGAAATGATGGGACCTGAAACGTTTTTAAGACAGCAGGAACGGGGAGTTATTGAAGTTGCACCTCTTGCATACATGAGAGGAAGAACTCTTGATAACGCATTTATTATTCTTGACGAAGCACAAAATACCACGCCTGAACAGATGAAAATGTTTTTAACAAGAATAGGATTCGGGTCACGTGCCGTTATTACGGGAGATATTACACAGATTGACCTGCCTGACGGTAAAAAGTCGGGACTGAAAGAAGCACAAAAAATATTGAAAGATATTGACGATATTGCTTTTTGTGAATTTACCGAGAAGGATGTTGTACGTCATCCTTTGGTACAGAAAATAATTAAAGCATATGAAAAGTACGACAGAGAACGGGTGAAAAAAGATGGCAAAAGTGTATATAGAGAACGATCAGCACGAAACAGAAATAACTGACAAAACCCGGGAGCTTATCATTAAATGTATAGATAAAGTTCTGGATTATGAAAAGTGTGATTTTGACGCAGAGGTAAGTGTAACAATCGTTAATGAGAGTGAAATAAGGAAATTAAACTCACAGCACCGTGACAGGGATGCGGTTA
>CASFSH010000378.1 GCA_949297205.1 uncultured Bacillota bacterium
TATTTCAGCATTAACCTTATCCATATATTCCTGGGTTAATTCAGGAATTGCATCATAATATTTATTAACTGCTTCTTTTGCCTGGAAGAATATGTCAGGATTCTGAGCAGTACCTCTTTGTGCAGGATGTTCAGGATTTAATGCACCTCTTCTGAATGAATTTAAAGCGTCCCAATCAACCATTTTTGCCAATGTATCATAATCCCAGCAGGCAACTTTCTGATATTCATGTGATGTTCTGAATCCATCAAAGAAATGTAAGAAAGGAATTCTTCCTTTAATTGTGGTTAAGTGAGCAACTGCTCCCAAATCCATAGCTTCCTGCGGATTTGTTGATGCAATCATAGCAAAGCCTGTCTGACGGCAAGCCATAACATCTTGATGATCACCAAAAATTGACAATGCATGTGAAGCCAAAGCTCTTGCTGATACGTTAAATACGCAAGGCAATAATTCACCTGCAATTTTATACATATTCGGTATCATCAATAATAATCCTTGTGAAGCTGTATATGTTGTGGTTAAAGCACCGGCTGCCAATGAGCCGTGAACTGCACCTGCAGCACCTGCTTCAGACTGCATTTCGACTACCTTTACGGTTTGACCGAAAATATTTTTCTGACCGGCTGCAGCCCATTTGTCCGTAACTTCAGCCATAGTTGATGATGGTGTGATAGGATAGATAGCAGCAACATCCGTAAATGCATATGATGCATACGCTGCGGCATTGTTACCATCCATGGTTTTCATTTTTCTAGCCATCGGAATCTCCTCCTCAAATTATGTTAATTATCTATATTATATAACTATAATATATACATATATATAATATCACTTTTTGTTCTTAAAATCAATATCTAATTATAATATTTTTGTAATATTTCCGTATTTTTTAGAATATTCAATCAAAATTTATTAAATTCTACTATATATTTGATTTAAGCACAAAAAATTATCATCGGATTCTAATCTGCATCATGCTTTTTGGTTGTTTTCTATCCTGTTTAATCTTACCCTCACAACAAATCATTCATATTCACAAATCAAATGTAAAATATTTCTTCTGTCCGTCATTTGGGCTATGGCATTTCTAACTAAGACAAAATAAATATCATGATCTCATATGTATATATTCAATAATTGCGTCTGCAAAACAACGTCCTAATTCTCTTGCGCCTTCTTGCGTAAAAATATTGTCCGGCCGTCCGAAATAGCAGGTTTCCAATGTAAAGGCAATCTCATTTTCCGGCTTATTCATAACATACACAGCAAATGTAGGCGTCCCTGTTCGATTCCAGTTTGATGTTCCGCCATTTGGCGGAATATCATTTTCCTTATTATGTTGGAGTGCTTTTTTTGTCAAATTTGTATCCAATAACTCTCCGAATTTTATAAAACATTCACGCTTTTCTATACTTTTTTGTATGATGCAAACCAAATCATTCTCATTCCCCGTATGCCAGGGCGAATGGAAATCAAATCCCATAAAAACAGAATGAGTATCTATATATTCCCGAATCTTTGCCGTTTCAGGATATATAGCTTTTTTATCTTGCGCATAATCCCTGTTATGATCATAAGGGGTACGATTTTTCCCCTGATCCCCATCCATAACACCGTCAAAATCAACAAACGGTACACAAAATACTTGTATATCATTTAAAGGGGATGTATATAACCTGTCCAATACTCCTTCCAAAACATAACTTCCGGTAGATTCACATGCATGATGCCGCGCTGTCAAAACAATGGATTTTTTCCCTTCTCCGAAAATTACATAAGGTACATCGCTTTTCTTTTTGCTTTGGCATAGGATTTTAACCGGCAAATGTTTTTTTTCGGCAAATTCCAAAAACATTTTCTCTGAATAAATCATATTATGTGCAAAATAAACTTTTGTTTCATCCTCAGTAAATGTATATGTAAATTTTGAAGCTTCTGAATCTTTACCCAGCCATTTCCAATGCTTTAGATCATAACTGACAGCCGGGCCATAGTAACCCACTCGAATTTCCCCTCCAAAATCAAAACTAAGCGTTTTTCCCTGCGCACCTTCAACACATATAGCCCAATAAAACCAATCACCAACAGTATCACGTAAATCAGAGTCTAAAAAAACAGTATTACCCTCTATTTTTTTAATTATGGCATTACCTCCGGGAAAATTTGTGGATACAGCAAAATCCTTCATACCCAATCATGTTGATATATTTCTTCTCAAGATATATCAACGCCCTCCTTTCTGATATATTTTAACTATTCATCAGCACATATTACATAACTGTTTTTATTATATTATATAATTCATCTATCATCAAGTAATATTTTGCATCAAATTTTTACAAAACAATTTTAAACTCATTTACACCGTTCTTTGAAAGATTAATGTTTTTTGTGTATTCTTTTCCGTCATATTCAAATTTTAATTCATATTCACCATAAAAGCCTTTGAACCTCCCCACTCCGTTTTCATTTAATGTGATTTCTGTTTCGGTTCTCCATTCCTTTTCAAAAAGATTCTTTATAACATAGTATGACGGCTTAGGAGTAAAATCAAAGCGGAACAGACCGCCTCTATAATAGTTTTCACCGGATTGCATATCTCCCTGGGGTGCAAATGCTGCATAGCCGTCAATAAGATTCCAATATATTATTTGCTCAACATTTTTATGTGAAAACCATAACGAATATAATTTTTTTATAATCTCTGCCTGTATCTGTTCATCTTCTTCCCCGTCAGTATATGCAGGAATGGTTACTTCCGTTATCTGTATCGGCAAATTAAAATCGGAATATCTGTCAAGTATCCTATAAAGATGTGATGGATCATAAAATTTTCTTGTAGCTTCAAATTCCTTCTCCATTTTAAAAAACATATGATACTGTATTCCTATAGCGTTAATATCTGCACCTGAATTTAAAGCTCTTTCTATCTGCATATAATATTTGTCACGATTCCTGCCCTGTTCGTTCCAAACAGCTGAATATTCATTTATCCCCAGCTTATTTTTCAGAAAATATTTTCTTGCGAGCTTGAAACAATATTCAACAAAATCATCTTCATTATATAATGCATTTTGAAATTCATCCCACCAAGTTTCATTTGTCACCTCAATTGTAGGAATTTTATCGGCATATCTTTCGGCTATTTCTTTATATCTTTTTTCTAAATCTTTCTTAATTGATTCGGGATTATTTATATCAATCCAATTAGGGAAAAAGCTTGAATATGCAAGTGCGTGTTCTCGCGGTTCTATACCATTTTCTTCGCAATATTCGATACATAAATCAGGTGACGGGCGTCTGTATATTTTGGGGCTGTTTTTGTCGTACCGTACCTTTCCCCGTTCCGGTTCCAGATCAGACCAATAAAAAGGTAAGGTTGCCATATTAAATGTTTCTGCAAAATATTTTCTGTATTTCTTATTTTTTTCCTCATTTTCAAATTCGTCAAGCATAAACATATTCGCGCCATATCTGAATTCGTGATTTTTTTGCTTTATTGCAATACGGATATTTTTACACTGCTTTTTATTGTAGTTAAACTCTAATCTGCACCATCCTTTTCGGTTGTTTTCAATTCCATTTTTCACTCTGTCTTCAAAATAATCCTTCTGTTCTTCAAATAATTCCAGCACTTTTTGTCTCTCAGACATATAAATCCCTCCATCCAACATTAATCATTTTAAATTTTACGATCATTCCCTGCTATACAATAAAGGCTTGTCACGTCATTCAATTAGTACAAGAGCGCAAGCTGTGCTTGCGCTGTAATCAGCCGGGCATTATGCTTTCGCTGATTACAAATATGAAACCTGCCCCGATTACGGCGTGAGCATCTTGTACGCAGTTTAAATTGCCGTTAACACATCAATTTTATCAACAATTTTTTTTGATTATATCACACTATAGCTTATTTTTCAACCTTTATATTTCAATATTTATCCACTATTTTGTGTTTTTATATAAAATTATATTATTATATATTAATATCAAAAAAAAATTTAAAAAAACTATTGACAAGCTGCGCATAAATGTGATAATATATTAAACTGTGATATGCGCCAGTAGCTCAGTTGGATAGAGTGTTTGGCTACGAACCAAAAGGTCGGGGGTTCGAATCCCTTCTGGCGTACCAATTTTTACAATTACACGTCTTTCGGCGTTGCCTTAAAAGTTTTATTTTATCGAATAAAAAGAAAAGAGGGGAACACAAATGCAGAAAGTTGTTTATATAAGTAACAGCCGTGATTATACAGAACAAAACGACGTTAATGAAAACAAATATCTTGTTCGTATCAATAAACTTTTAGAAGACGGCTGGAAAATTTCACAGATGAACTCTAAAACTGTTGATGTTGATCCAAAACTTGAAAATTTTCTTCACAAAGAAACTTTTGTGTCATTTGTTGTTTTAGAAAAGCCCGAATAAAATTATTTCTATGAAAAAGAAAAGAATATGTATACTGTAAATCCGTTAAGGTTTTGCAGTTATTTTTTTACACTTTTTTGTCTTTATAAAACATAATATTTTTCTTGATTATAGAATTAATATATGATATAATTATTTATAAATAAATTCAGGAGATGGTTTTTTTGAGCAAAGCTGACAAAATTTTTATAGATAATTGTAAAGACATACTGACAAACGGTTTTTGGGACAAGGATTTTGAGGTTCGTCCGAAATGGGAAGACGGTACACCTGCTCATACTATAAAAAAATTCGGTATAGTAAACAGATATAATCTTAAAGAAGAATTTCCTATTCTGACAATAAGAAAAACTTTTTTAAAAAATGCAATTGACGAAATTTTATGGATATGGCAAAAAAAATCCAATAACATTCACGATCTTTCTTCTCATATTTGGGATCAATGGGCAGACGAAAACGGCTCTATCGGAAAAGCATACGGCTACCAGCTTGGAATAAAACACAAATACAAAGAGGGCGAATTTGATCAGGTTGACAGAGTGTTGTATGATTTAAAGAACAATCCGTTAAGCAGAAGAATTATGACTAATATTTATAATTTTGAGGATCTTCATGAAATGGGATTATATCCTTGTGCATACAGTATGACATTCAATGTTACAGGCAATACGCTAAACGGTATTTTGAATCAGCGTTCACAGGATATGCTTGCTGCAAACAACTGGAACGTATGTCAGTATTCTGTACTGTTAATGATGTTTGCACAAGTTAGCGGTCTTGAAGTCGGAGAACTTGTACACGTTATTGCAGATGCACACATCTACGACAGACATATTCCCATAATAGAAGAAATTATTAATAACACACCGTACGATGCACCTTCTATTACTGTCGACACGTCAATCAATGATTTTTATAAATTTACAAAAGACAGTTTTAAACTTGAAAATTACAATTATCATGATACAAAAATAAAATTTCCCGTTGCTATCTGATAATATAAAACGAAAGGATCAAAAATGAAACTAATTGCAGCTGTAAACAATAATTGGGGTATCGGAAAAAACAATGATCTTTTATACCACATACCCTCTGATATGAAATTTTTTCGTTCAAAAACAAAAGATAATGTGATAATTATCGGAAGAAAAACTCTTGAATCATTTCCCGGCGGTATGCCTTTGAAAAACCGTGTGAATATTGTATTGACCCGCGATAAAAGTTATAAGTGTGCTGATACTGTTATTGTTCACTCTATAGAAGACATCGCGGAAGAAATAAAAAAATATTCTGATAAAGAAATATATCTTTGCGGAGGCGAAGCAATTTATGGGCTTTTATTCCCATATTGCAACGAAGCATACATAACAAAAGTACAGGATGGCAGTAATTGTGACAAATACATGGTAAACCTCGATCTTCACCCCGATTGGTTTAAGTCGGAAGAGTCTGATTTATATGAAGAGGATGGTTTTAAATTTTTTTTCTGTACGTATATAAATAAAAACGTAAAAGAATTTTAATTATATTTTAGAGGAATTAAAGATGGAATCACTACAAAGTATTTTTGAAACAGCAGGTATATTTCAATATGGCATTATTAATACCAAAGATATTAATTTCTCACAGGAAGTACGAAAAATGTGTGAAGTGAATACCTGCAGACAGTACGGAAAAACATGGGCATGTCCACCTGCAATCGGGACAGTTGAAGAGTGCAGGGATCGTATCTGCAGCTATGACAAAATGATTCTATTCAGCGGAAAATATGACTTGGAAGATTCATTTGATTTTGAAGGAATGACAGAAGGAATGAAAAAGTTCAAAAAAACATCCCGCCTTATTGACAGTGCCTTAAAACCGTTAATTAACGATTACTTTATGCTTTCCAATGAAGGATGCGATCTTTGCGATAAATGTACCTATCCTGATGCCCCGTGTCGTTTTCCTAACCGTGCACACGGATCGCTTGAGGGATATGGTATATTTGTCAGTGAAATAGCAAAGATTGCCGGTATAAACTATATAAACGGTGCAAATACAGTTACATATTTTGGTGCTGTTATATGCAATTCCAGTGATTTGAATAAATTTGAACAAAACTAAAAACACAATCTCTGTATAATATTTAAGGCAGAAAAGTCGATTAAGAACTTTTCTGCCTGCAATTTTATCATATATAATAATCAGGAATAAATGTTTCCCTCATATCCATTCCGCCGATATATTCCTTTTTCTCCTCCCCATCAAAAAGAAATTTTACCACATTTACTCCCTCTACTGATGTAAGAGAATTCACTATGGAGTAGACCATTAATACTTCATGTATATTATTATTCGGAATATTTTCAATAAAATCATTTTTGAAATTGACATAAGCAATTTCATCATCAACCTCAACATCCATTCCGTTTTTTATCTTAGGTACAACTCTTAAAATATTGTTATTATAGTCTTCACCGTCAATAATCTTTTCAATAATTTTTTCGCAAGCTTTTTGTACAGTTGCATTCGTAATATTATAATCAACAGGGACAAGCCTTAGCATGGAATGATCTACGTAATATATTTTTGCATTATGATCTTCTGATGTTTCAGATATAAAATAATTACCGGATAGTGCAATTACTGTTATCATCAAAAAAAGTATTGTAACCATTTTTTTCATATGTATCATATTCCTTTCTAATTTTTTTAAATATCTAATGTTGCTATAAATATTATATGAAAAAAATGATAAATTTATGTTTTTTTTCTTCGTCATTAAAAGACAATATACGCAAAACCGGTCTGACATTAAATCAAACCGGTGAACTTTTATAAAACCTTATTCAAAAAATCAATTGCCCTTGGATTTTTCGTATTAACAAATACATCCTCCGGCGTTCCTTGCTCCATAATTACACCTTCATCTATGAATATAACTCTGTCGGCAACTTCTCTTGCAAAACCCATTTCATGCGTAACGCATATCATGGTCATTCCTTGAGATGCAAGTTCTTTCATTACCGCCAGTACCTCTCCCACCATTTCAGGATCAAGAGCAGAAGTAGGTTCATCAAACAGCATTATATCAGGTTTCATTGCAAGTGCTCTTGCTATTGCAACACGTTGCTGCTGACCACCTGACAATTGATGCGGATGACATTCAGCTTTATCTTCAAGACCTACTCTTTTCAATAACTCAATGGCTGTTTTATGTGCTTCTTCCTTAGACATAATTTTCAAATCAACAGGCGCCAGCATAATATTCTGTAAAACAGTAAGATGCGCGAATAAATTAAAATTCTGAAAAACCATTCCTATTTTTTCACGCACTTTATTAATATTTGTCTTTTTATCCGTTATATTATATCCATCAACAATCACCTGTCCGCCGGTGGCGTCCTCAAGTCTGTTTAAACAGCGCAACAAAGTTGATTTGCCGGAACCGGAAGGTCCGATAATACATACGACTTCTCCTTCATAAACAGTAAGATCTATACCATTTAAAACATTAAGTTTATGAAATGATTTCTTTAAATTTTTAACTTCTACCTTTACGTTCATAATTAATCTTCTTCTCCAAATACTTAGATAATAACATCAGTATAGAAATTACTATCAGATAATATACTGCTACAAGTATGTATGTAGCGAAAAATTGATATGATTTACCTACATATACTTTTGCTTTATTTACTATATCTGCCAATCCTATTACAGACAAAATAGATGTATCCTTAACTGTAATAATAAACTGGTTTACCATCGAAGGAATAGCCACTTTAAAAGCCTGGGGTAGAATTATTTTAAGCATAGTTCTTGATTTACTTAATCCCAAGCTGCGTGCTGCTTCTGTCTGTCCCTTTGGTACAGCCATTATTCCCCCTCTGAAAATTTCAGCCAAATATGCACCTGCATTAAGGCTTAGAGTTATAATACCGGCAGTGAATGCTTCTATTCTGAAACTCGGATTAAACAACTGTATCACCTGTGGCATACCAAAATAAACAATGAAAGCTTGTACTATCATTGGTGTTCCTCTGATTATCCAAATATATACTCCGGAAATGGCTTTCAATAAAATATTTTTAGACATCCCCATAATACACATCAATAATCCTATAACCATACCGATTATTAATGATATAACCGAAATTAAAATTGTAATTTTTATACCCTCTAAAAGCAAAGGTGTAGATTCTAATATTGTTTTTGTAAAATCCATAATACTCTCTCTAATACATAAAATATTTATTCAGCATAGCATAAAAACTATGCTGAATAATACACTTCAAAAATTATTCTGTTATATTTTCATCTTCAGTTTTTGCAAAATCAGCTATACTTGTTATTTCACTGTC
>CASFSH010000379.1 GCA_949297205.1 uncultured Bacillota bacterium
AAAACAGGAGAACTTACAAAATTCAATGCTTTTGCACTTTTATATAATGCTTTGAATGTCGGTCTTGCTGAAATCGGATTTGGCGGTGACGGTTCAATCACATATACAATAAATGAAGAAAATACTCTGCTTTCACAAATGGATATGTATGTTGAAGAAGGAGTTTTGACCGCATACGGATATTTCAGCGCATATCCTTCAGATAAATGTGAGGATATGGATCATGTGGAAATTAACCGTGTAAGCTTTGAGTACACAGGAAATGATTTGCCTGTTGAACTTTTGGGACAATATGTAAAAGCGTACATTGACAATTCCGATGATGAAAATACAGTTGTACTTATAGAAAAAAATGAAAGGTACAATACGGTTACAGAGATTGATTATAATGATGTAACCGATATAGATACAGCTTATGTAAGATATGAATCGGGAAGCAGTGAAAAAAATGTAAAATTTGATTCCTCGGTTTCTGTTATGATTAACAATTCATATTACGGCAGTGTGGAAAGTGCGATTACAAACAGTATTTTTGACAATTATACAAAACTTCTGCTTATTGATAATAACAGAAACGGAAAAACAGATTTTATAAATGTAATAAAAACTCAGTATATGGTGGTACAAACAGTGTATCCTGCAGATGGAATTATGGTTTTTGCAAACGATAAGGGAAGTCTGGACACCATGGATGAAGACATTATAACTAAGGTCACAAAGGATGAAATGCGTTTTGACGTTTCCATGGTTCTTCAAAATGACGTTGTTATGATAAATAAATCGGAACTTGTAAGCGGAAAAGTATATTATGAAATTGATGTTGCAAGAAAACCTGTAACGGGTAAACTGAATGAAATAAGAGAAGAAAATAATAAATTATATTATAAAATTGATGATACACTTTATGAAATAACAAGTGAATATGAAGAATATTTGGAAACAAATATTACAGATGTTAAACCTTCCTTGGGAGATACAGCCGTATTTTATCTTAGCACCGATGATAAAATAGTATATTCAGAAGTCAGAAGCGGAAGCAATTATGCTTATCTTATGAAACTTATAGAAACAGATGAAAACGGTGAATACCAGGTCTTTGCAAATCTTTATACGACAGATAAAACATCCGAAAGATATGAGCTGAGCGATAAGGTAACAGTATATTCGGATGAATACTATACGGGAAAAAGACTTGAAAAGGATGACTGTTACAGATATATTTCCTATGTAAAAACATATGAATACGGACTTATTATGTACGAACTTAATACAGAGGAGAAAATTTCAAAAATAGTTATTCCTATAGATACAACACAGAAAACAGAACCGGGGATGACAGATTATCCGTTGACGCTTGATTTTAACAAAACAAGAGGAGCAAGCTGGGATGCGGAATTTTGGGTATATTTCAGGGTTTTGGGATATAAATATATGCTGACATCTGTACCTGCTATATATGCACCTATTGAGACTGACGCTAAAAATGATGCTGATAGATATATTGTAAAGTCTGCTACGGAATTCGGAAGTGACTATATGTTCCCTGAGGGTACTGTTGTAAAACTGTATAACGTAGATGAATTTTATACTCCGTCGTTGCTTGTTATAGAAAGCAGTGCAGGTGCAAACGCAAATATTGATGGATTTTTAAATGTTTCGGTTGTTTCAAGTGTTGAAAAAGCATTGAACAGTGATGACTCAGAAGCTATAAAAATGAAATATGTATCTTGCGGAAAAGAGGAAGAAGCATTTTTAAAGACCGATGCAGAAATTATAATTTCTGATTCTGTCGTTTGGACCGGAACGGAAGGTATGACAATTGATGATATAGGACCAGGTGATATTTTGCAGATCACAAAGGATATAAAGGGTGACATTGACTATATCAGAGTGCTTTTCAGAAACACAAACCGCGGTGAATACAGAACGCAGGCAAACGACGGATCAACCGAAGGATTTTCATCATTGGCAATAGTATATGGAAAGGTATTAAAAAAAGGTGATTCGGCTGTTTTGGTTACTGCGGAAAATAATGTAATAAGACCAATGTTTTTAACAACGAACTACGGAACAAAATACTACACTTTGGTTGATACAACAAAGAAAAATATACAGGTAAGTGCTATATCGCTTGATGATATAAGAAACGGCGATGAAGTGGTTGTAAGAAAGAGATATAACGAAGCATGTGAATTTATTGTATACAGATAAACCGTGCGGTTTAAAACGGCTGTAACCGATTAAATATTTTATTCAGTCACAGTTGAAACATTTTTGATGATGAAAGGAGAAATGTTTATGAAAAACAAAAAAATATTTATACCGTTTTTGACCGCTGCTCTGTTTGCTTCAAATATTGCCGCATTTGCAGATTATGTGCCTTTTGAAGGTGATAATGTAAATGTTTTATATGTCGGCGGAAGCAATACTAAAGATGCGGTATTTCAAGACACTATAAACGGATATATTGAAGAAAATCTGCAAAAAACAGTTACCGAATTTGATATGTCCGATTCGGCCCTGACCTCAAAAAAAGCATATGAAATGCAAGCGGATGTTATATCAAAAAATCCCGATTTAATATTTTTTGAGCTGACCGGTACAAATGAAAACAACGATGAAATATTAAAAAATACCGAAAGCCTTGTAAGGGGAATTTTGGATAGTGACCGTAATATAAAAATTGTTTTTATGATTATGCCTGACCAAAAGGAGGGGGACGAGGCAATATACAAAATCTGTGATTACTACGGATTGGGATTAATGGATTTTGAAGAATTTTTCCAAAGAAGAATAGATGCAGGTATTTTAAGTTACAGTGATATTTTGTCGGGAAATACCTTAAATGATAATGCAAAGGAAATGATATGCGGATTTGTAAAATCATTCGGAATGACACAATACAAAAAAGCGGTTTATAAAGAAAAAACCTTGACAGGTATACAAACGGAAGATAATACACAAGAGGATAATGAAGAAGTGAATAATCCGATTGATGAGAATAATGCGGAATTTTCATCGGAGGAGGCAAAAAGTTTTTTAAATTCTGCAATTATTCTCAGTGTGTATAAAAATACTGCGATTGTAAACGGAGAAATAAAGCCTGTTGATAAAACCGATTCAAATATAAAACCGGCTGTAATGGGTGACGAAATTATGGTACCTGTACGGTTTTTAAAAGATGAACTCGGCTGCAAAGTTTCATATAATGCAAAGGAACAAATGGTTACAATAACGGGTACTGCGGCAGAAGTTAAAACAGGATATAACAGCCATACAATAGAAAGTTCGCAATCACAGTTAACGGTCACATACCCAATTACATTATATAATAACATAACATATGTTTCGGGTGAAATAATAACAATTCTTACCGGAAAAAATGTTATTTGCAAAAACAATATGGGAATTTTATATGACGGTAATACAGAGCTTTCACAAAACCAAATAAACACACTTTTTGTACAGGCGCAAAATATGTTAAACGCCGCCGGAACGGAGGGTTGATATGAGAAAAACAGCATTGATTTTAGGTATACTGATAACTTTAATGTCGGTAAATATTCAGGCTGCAAATGCCGTACAAAACACATCCTTGTTTATTGCACCAAACGGAAATGACCAAAATCCGGGAACAATTGAAGCGCCTTTTAAAACTCTTGAGGGTGCAAGAGATTACATAAGAAATTTAAAAGATACAAAAGGAATGCCCGAAGGCGGTATAACGGTATATTTAAGAGAAGGTGACTATACACTTTCAAAAACGTTTGAGCTTGATTCAAGAGATTCGGGAACCTCAGATGCACAGATAACTTATACATCCTACAATGATGAAGAAGTAAGAATTTTGGGCGGAGTAAAAGCCGACAAATTTGAAAAGATCAGTGATTCTGAAAAAATCAAAAGATTGAATCCCGATGTAGTTGATAATGTATATGTTACCGATCTTTCCGTTTACGGAGTAGAAAGTGTAAGTGAACTTGAATGTTTCGGACAAAGTGCGGGAACGCCTGAATTTTCTTCGGTACAGGGTTTTAAAAACGGTGAATTTATGGAGCTTTCCCGTTATCCCAATGATGGTTATCTGACAGTTGAAAGTGTTTTGAATCCCGGAAAGCTCAATTCTGAGTTTAGTGAAGATATGGCAAATCCGGCACATGAAAAACCGGAATTTACTTATAAATATGACGGTGCAAAGAATTGGAAGGATACTGATGACCTGTGGGTGTTTGCATATCTTGCATATGACTGGGCGGACTTGTTTGCAAAGATAGATGAGATAGATACACAAACAGGAACAATAAAACTATATCATGCATCACCTTATGCTGCGGCAGAAGGGAGAAAGTTCTATTTTGTAAATGTGTTCGAAGAACTTGATTCGGAGAATGAGTTTTATATTGACAGACAAGAAAATAAATTGTATGTAATTTCTGATGACATTCAAAATGATGTATATGAGCTTGCTTTGCTTGAGGGAGATCTAGTAAAAGTTACAAATGCATCATATATAAATTTTGAAAATCTGACATTTTCTTTATGTCGTGCAATTGACATAAATGTTATTGACAGCAGTAACATTAATATACGAAACTGCGAAATATCAGAAAACGGAAAAACTGCTGTTTCGTATGTAAACAGTTCGGATTCCGAAATAAAAAATAATCATATTCATACACTTGGCGCTAAAGGCGTGGATGTTATTTGCGGTGATACGGTAGAGCTGATACCTGCAAATATACGAATTGAAAACAATGATATTCATGATTTTGGTTTGGTTGAAAAGACCTACAGAGCCGGAATATCAATTGAGGGCTGCGGAAATTATGCAGCACATAATGAGATATATAATGCAACTCACTACGGTATCAGTTATGGAGGACATATGAATATATTTGAATACAATGATGTTCATGATTGTCTTTTGATGGCGGAGGATTCGGGTGCTGTATATACCGGAAGAACATGGCTTTGCAGCGGAAACACATTCAGATATAATTATTTTCACGACATTCCTATGAATACCGGAGGAACATGGAAAAATAATGCGGTATATCTTGATGATGGAATGTTGGGAACGGAAATCTATTCAAATGTATTCAAAGATGTGCAGGTGGGAGTATTCCTTCATGGCGGAAGATATACAACTATTGAGAATAATATCTTTATAAATTGTATGGAGTCAGTTTCTATAATAAATATATATAATCCTTCACATATTGTTGACTCAATGCTTCCTGCGGCAAAGGCGGTTACCGACAATAACCCTTACTTTAATGCAATTTTGCCTGAGGTTTTGGAATCGGTAAATGATACAGAACCGACATTGCCGAAAAACAATAAGGTTATTTCAAACATTATGTTTAATACCCCTGAACCCACATTGTCGGAGGATGCGCTGAATTATGGCGTTCTTGAAAATAATATTTCGGTTACCGATGAAAGTATTTTTGTTGACTTTGAAAACGGAAATTATACAATAGATAAATCATCTGCAATTAACAAATTAATTCCTGATTACAAATGGTTTGATTTTGCTCAAATAGGAATAGTTGAATAGTTAATGTATTGGTTTATTCAGAAT
>CASFSH010000380.1 GCA_949297205.1 uncultured Bacillota bacterium
AAATAAGCTTTGCATCTCACCTTTTTTCGTGACTCGGAGTATACACATACGCCGTCGTCACTCAAAACGGCAATCTGCTTGCTTCTTTTACACGTTAGGATTTGTGCCGCCGCATTGGCGGCGGAATGGAGATTAATATGATTAATATTTATTTTTTTATACAATACATATCGGTAATTACCGAAATTATATAAAAATCTGTTTTATAAATCCAATTTTAAATCATCTTTTTTAATCCAGTTTATTTTTCTTAATACAGATCCTAAAATCCATGTAATTACAGCGGGCAAAACAAATGAAATAAGAATAAGACCAATTACATCAAAGGGAGTAATGGATGTTTTAATTCCGCTTGCTATATCATTTATCCAGCCTGTATAAACACCGATTTGACCTACAAAGCCGCAGGTACCCATACCTGATGAAACTGCCGGGCCGTTCATTTGAAGCTTAAACACACAAGTGGCTATAGGACCTGTAATTGCAGAGGTAATAATTGGAGGAATCCATATTTTTGGATTTTTTACAATATTACCCATTTGAAGCATACTTGTTCCTATACCTTGTGCAACAAGACCTCCGACTTTATTTTCACGGTAACTCATAACGGCAAACCCTACCATTTGAGCACAGCAGCCGGCTAAAGCTGCACCTCCGGCAAGACCTACAAGACCGAACGCAGAACAAATTGCAGCACTGCTTATAGGGAGTGTAAGAGCAATACCAACCAATACAGATACTATAATACCCATAATAAACGGCTGTAATTCTGTTGCCCACATAATGGCGTTTCCTATTGCTGTTGCCGCAGCACCTATATACGGAGCAATAGCAATTGATAATGATGCACCGATTAATATTGTAACCAAAGGCGTTACAAGAATATCTATTTTTGTTTCTTTACTTACAGCTTTACCGAATTCTGTACTTATTATAGCTATAACAAAAACCGAAAGCGGACCTCCTGCACCGCCCAAATCATTTGAGGCAAAGCCTACAGCTAAAAGTGAAAACAAGACTAACGGAGGAGCCTGAAGAGAATAACCAATGGCAACAGCCATAGCAGCGCCTGAAACTGATTTCGCAAAACTGCCTATCTGTTCAAGTATTGCTATTCCGAATTGAGATCCTATTGTGGAAATTATTGTTCCGATAAGCAGTGATGCAAATAAGCCTTGTGCCATAGCTCCCATGGCGTCAATAAGATATCGCTTTACGGAAATTTCAATATTCTTTCTTTTTAAAAAATCTTTCATTTTTCTCCTCCGATTATATTATTCATAGTTGTCTGACATAAAATGACTGTAAATCATTTTTTTTATGTATAAAATACTTGATAATTATAACATATTCGAGTATTTTATTCAAGAAAGAAAGTTAAATATGTTTATATTTACTTATAATAAACTTAAAATGTAAATTAATTTGGATAAAATAACAAAACGAGTAAAAATCTAACAAGAAAATACAATTTCTTGTGTATTGACAATAAAACACAAATATGATATTCTAATGATATACTAAAGATATAATTAAAGCGATAAAGAGGCGTTATTTATGTGGTTTTTTTTGGCTTTACTTTCATCAGTATTTGCTGCAGCTACATCAATACTTGCAAAGGCAGGAATTGCAAATGTCAATTCCAATCTTGCGACTGCAATCAGAACAGTGGTTGTTGTTATAATGGCATGGGGAATGGTTTTTATAACAGGCACACAGAGCGGGATAAGCGAAATAAGCAAAAAAAGCTGGATTTTTCTTATTTTGTCGGGATTGGCAACCGGCGCTTCGTGGTTGTGTTATTACAAAGCACTACAGATGGGAGAGGTATCAAAGGTTGTTCCTGTTGACAAATTTAGTATAGTGATTACTATTATTTTTGCTGCCGTTTTTTTGCATGAACAAATAAATTTTAAATCATTTATTGGTGTATTGTTTATTACTGTCGGAACTTTTTTTATGATTTTGTAAACAAAAAATAATAAAATGCTTTTTATAAAAATTTTAGAAAATATGGAATTATTTATAGCACATATAGTATGTATTCGGAATTTTATATTTGAT
>CASFSH010000381.1 GCA_949297205.1 uncultured Bacillota bacterium
AAATAAGCTTTGCATCTCACCTTTTTTCGTGACTCGGAGTATACACATACGCCGTCGTCACTCAAAACGGCAATCTGCTTGCTTCTTTTACACGTTAGGATTTGTGCCGCCGCATTGGCGGCGGAATGGAGATTAAAATGACTGCTGCAAAATATGTTTTGATTATTGTTTTGGCTTTGTTGGCACTTGTTTTAGTGTATCGTGCAGGAAAAATAGCACCTGTTATTTTTAAAAGAGAAGAAAATCAGGAAGATATATTGAAAATAAAGATATTCGGATTGATTGTGGGAATAGTTGATTTTATTCTTGCATTGTTATTGATCTGATTTATTATAACTTGATTACATTCAGAAGAAAGGAATGATATAAATGGAAGACAGCAAAAATATAGCAAAGCAATATGATCCTGCCTTGGTTGAGGACAGGTTGTATAAGTTCTGGCTTGATAATGGGTATTTTCACGCAGAACCCGATCCGGACAGGGAGCCTTTTACAATAGTGATTCCTCCCCCGAACGTAACGGGACAGCTTCACATGGGACATGCCCTTGATGAAACTTTGCAGGATATATTGATAAGATATAAAAGAATGCAGGGATACTGTGCATTATGGGTACCCGGAACAGACCATGCCGGTATTGCAACTCAAATTAAGGTTGAGGAAAATTTAAGAGTAAACGAGGGTATTACAAGATACGATCTGGGACGTGAAAAATTCCTTGAACGTGTTTGGGATTGGAAAAAGAAATACGGTGACAGAATTATCAATCAGTTAAAGAAAATAGGTTCTTCATGCGATTGGGACAGAGAAAGATTTACAATGGACGAAGGCTGTTCAAAGGCTGTTCGTGAAGTTTTTGTAAACCTCTACAACAAAGGTCTTATTTATCAGGGTTCAAGAATAATAAACTGGTGTCCTCATTGTATAACGGCTTTGTCAGACGCAGAGGTTGAACATACCGAACAGGCAGGACATTTCTGGCATATTAAATATCCGATTAAGGATAGTGACGAATTTGTTATAATAGCAACAACACGTCCCGAAACGCTGCTTGGCGATACGGCGGTTGCGGTAAATCCCGATGACGAAAGATACAGGGATATTGTGGGAAAAACTTTGATATTACCGTTGGTTGGAAGAGAAATACCTGTTATTGCCGATGAATATGTTGATAAGGAATTCGGAACAGGATGTGTTAAAATCACACCTGCACACGATCCTAACGACTTTGAAGTAGGACAGCGTCATAATCTTGAAATGATAAAAGTATTGAATGATGACGCAACAATAAATTCATACGGCGGAAAATATGAGGGAATGGACAGATACGAAGCAAGAAAGGCAATGGTTAAGGACCTGGAAGAACAGGGATTGCTTGTAAAAGTTGAAGATCATTCTCACAACGTAGGTCAGTGTTACCGCTGCGGAACAACCGTTGAACCTATTATTTCAAAACAATGGTTTGTTAAAATGAAGCCTTTGGCAAAACCTGCAATTGAAGCGGTAAAAAGCGGTGAAACCAAATTTGTGCCTGACAGATTTTCAAAGATATACATGAATTGGATGGAAAATGTATTTGACTGGTGTATATCAAGACAATTGTGGTGGGGACATAGAATACCTGCTTTCTACTGTGAAAAATGCGGTGAAACAACCGTTTCAAAAGAAGATATTACTGTTTGCCCTAAGTGCGGAGGAAAAGTTCATCAGGATGAGGATGTATTGGATACATGGTTCTCATCTGCATTATGGCCTTTCTCAACACTCGGCTGGCCTGAAAAAACAAAGGAACTTGATTACTTTTATCCTACAAGCGTGCTTGTAACGGGTTATGATATAATATTCTTCTGGGTTGCAAGAATGATTTTCTCCGGTATGGAACATATGAAAAAAGCACCGTTTAAACACGTATTTATACACGGGCTTGTTCGTGATTCACAGGGAAGAAAAATGTCAAAATCTTTGGGCAACGGTATTGATCCTTTGGAAATTGTTGAAAAATACGGTGCCGATGCATTGAGATTTACTCTTGCAACAGGTAATGCACCGGGTAACGATATGCGTTTTTATATCGAAAGAGTTGAAGCAAGCAGAAACTTTGCAAACAAGATTTGGAATGCATCAAGATTTACGTTGATGAATCTTGATATTACCGAAAACAAACTGCCCGAAACAAAAGATTTACAGCTTGAAGATAAATGGATTTTATCAAAGTACAATAATCTGGTTAAGGAAGTAACCGATAATCTCGATAAGTTTGAATTGGGAATTGCTGTTCAGAAATTATATGACTTTTTATGGGATAACTTCTGTGACTGGTATATTGAATTGGTTAAGCCAAGATTATTTGATAAAGAAAATCAGACGGGAAAGACTGCACAGTATGTGCTTACTTATGTTCTTTCAAATGCAATGAAGCTTTTGCACCCGTTCATGCCGTTTATTACGGAAGAAATCTGGCAGCATCTGCCACATGACGGAGAAAGCATCATGATTAGCAAGTTCCCGGTATTTGATGAGAATTTATGCTTTGAGGCTGAGGAAAAGCAAACAGAAATGATTATGTCTGCAATTGTGGCAATAAGAAACAGAAGAGCGGAAATGAACGTTCCTCCTTCAAAGAAATCAAATATTATTGTGGTAACCGATAAAGAAGATATATTTACAAAAGGTGTTTCTTATTTTGAAAAACTTGCCTATGCTCAGAATGTAATCGTACAGAATGATAAAAACGGTGTTGATGCAAATGCTGTAAATATTGTTGTTGAAGGTGCGGAAATATTTATGCCTTTAGGAGATTTGGTTGATAAGGATAAAGAACTTGAAAGACTGAACAAGGAAAAAACAAAGCTTGAGGGTGAAGTAAAGAGAGTTGAGGGAAAACTTAACAATCAGGGATTTGTTGCAAAAGCACCTCAAAAGGTTATTGACGAAGAAAAGCAAAAGGGCGTAAAATATCGCGAAATGCTTAACAAGGTATTGCAAAGCATCGAAGATATGAAGAATTTAAAATAAAATATTGTATACAATAAGACTGTGGCAGCCATGTTTTGCCACAGTTTTTTACTGCAGGCGGAAATAACAGTAAATTTTTTAATTTCTGAAAAGAAACGGTAATATAAATGTATTATAATAAAAATAAGTAATAATTTGACAAAAATCTAATTGTGATGTATAATAATATATGGTGTAGTGTAACTACATATATGGGTTTAAACCTCTATGGGTTGTATACTGCATTTTACACTATAGTTTAATGACGGGATAATATTTCATATCATATAATTAAGAGGTATAAGGTTTATGGCAAGAAAAAAAGAAGAATACGGAAATGATAGCATAGTCAGTTTAAAGGGTGCCGACAGGGTAAGAAAAAGACCTGCCGTTATTTTTGGGTCTGATGGACTGGAAGGGTGCTGTCATTCATTTTTTGAAATTTTGTCAAACTCAATAGATGAAGCAAGAGAGGGCTACGGAAAGGTAATCGAGGTAACAAGATTTCTCGATTTGTCGATAGAAGTTGCCGACAGCGGACGAGGAATGCCGCTTGATTTTAATACAAACGAAAACAGATATAACTGGGAACTGATATTTTGTGAATTGTACGCCGGCGGTAAATATAACAACAACAGCGGCGGAATGTATGAATACAGTCTTGGTCTGAACGGACTCGGTGCGTGTGCAACACAATATAGCTCCGAATATATGGACGTAGAAGTTATAAGAGATAAGACTTTATATTCACTGCATTTTGAAAAAGGCGAGAATATCGGTGGATTGCAGAAATCAGAAACATCAAAAACAAAAACAGGAACAGTAATAAAATGGAAGCCGGACAGAGATGTTTTTACAGATATAAATATACCGGTTGAATATCTTAAGGATATATTGGAAAAACAGGCAATGACAAATGCAGGTCTTAAATTTATTCTTTATGTTGAAACAGAAACCGGTATGGAAATGTTTGAATACTATTATGAAAATGGTATTGTTGATTACTTAAATCAGGCAGTAGGCGATGAAGGATTTACTCAGACAGAGGTATGGGAGGCAGAACGAAAGGGACGTGACCGTGAAGATAAACCCGAATATAAAGTAAAAATGCAGATAGCTTTTTGTTTTTCACAAACGGTTAACCTGCTTGAATACTACCATAACTCAAGTTGGCTTGAACATGGCGGATCCCCTGATAAGGCGGTAAGAAATGCGTTTGTCTATGCAATAGATCAATATTTAAAGGCAAATGGAAAATATAATAAAAATGAATCAAAGATAAATTTTAATGATGTTGCTGACTGTCTTGCATTGGTGATAAATTCTTTTTCTACACAGACAAGTTATGAAAATCAGACTAAAAAGGCTATTAACAATAAATTCATACAGGAGGCAATGACCGAATTTTTACGTCATCAGCTCGAAGTGTATTTTATTGAAAACAAAGCCGATGCCGATAAAATATCAAATCAGGTTTTAATTAACAAGCGTTCGAGAGAAAATGCCGAAAAAATAAGAATAGATGTTAAAAAGAAACTGTCCGGTTCAATGGACGTTACAAACAGGGTAGAAAAGTTTGTTGACTGCCGTACAAAAGATAAGAGTATAAGAGAAGTGTATATAGTTGAGGGTGATTCGGCGCTTGGATCATGTAAACTTGCAAGAGATCCGATGTTTCAGGCAATAATGCCTATCAGAGGTAAGATTTTAAATTGTTTAAAAGCTGATTATGCAAAGATTTTTAAAAGCGATATAATCTTAGACCTTGTACGGGTATTGGGGTGCGGAATAGAAATAAAATCAAGCCACAATAAAAATTTGGAAACCTTTGATCTTGATAATCTCAGATGGGATAAGGTTATAATTTGTACCGATGCCGATGTAGACGGATATCAGATAAGAGGTCTTGTTTTGACTATGATATACAGACTTATGCCTACTTTAATTGAGGCGGGAAAGGTGTATATTGCAGAATCGCCGCTTTACGAAATAACCATATTAAAGACAAAAAGAAAAGGTGAAAAATTATTTGCCTATAATGACGGCGAGAAAGAAGATATATTAAAAAAACTTACCGATGACGGATTATCAAAAGACAGGGATGAATTTGAAATCAAAAGAAGCAAAGGATTGGGAGAAAATCAGCCCGATATGATGAATTTAACAACCATGAATCCCGCAACAAGACGTTTGATCAGAGTTAATCCGGAAGCTGCTGAAAAAACAGCACACGTATTTGATATACTTTTAGGTGATAATATTAACGGCCGAAAAGAACATATAGCAAAGTACGGATCGTTATATATGGAGATGCTTGATTTAAGCTGATTAAAATATTTGTTTTGGAGAAATAAAAAATGGCTAAAAAGAAGAAAACTGAACAAAATGAGCCGGTATTGGCACCGATAAAGGATGAGCTTATCTGTGACATACTTGAATCAAATTATATGCCCTATACCATGAGCGTAATAATTTCCCGTGCTATTCCCGAAATAGACGGGTTAAAGCCGGCTCACAGAAAATTGCTGTATACTATGTATAAGATGGGACTTTTGGGAGGAAAACTTACAAAATCTGCAAATGTTGTGGGACAGACAATGAAGTTAAATCCTCATGGTGACGCCGCAATTTATGAGACAATGGTAAGACTGACAACCGGAAATGAAGCCCTGCTTCATCCGCTTATAGAATCACAGGGTAATTTTGGCAAACAGTATTCAAGAGATATGGCATATGCCGCTTCCCGTTATACTGAGGTAAGACTTGACCCCATATGTCAGGAACTTTTTGGAGATATAAATAAGAATACCGTTGAATTTGTTGATAATTATGACGGAGAATTAAAAGAACCTGTGCTTTTGCCGGTAGCTTTTCCAAATATTCTCGTAAATCCAAATCAGGGTATTGCCGTAGGTATGGCAAGCAATATATGCTCATTTAACCTAAGAGAGGTCTGCAATGCGACAATTGCTTTTATGAAGAACGAAAATGCAGACATTATGGATATTATGCCTGCCCCGGATTTTCCGTCCGGCGCACAGCTTTTATATTCAAAGGAACAGATGAGTGAAATATACAAAACAGGCAGGGGAAGTTTTAAACTCCGTGCGGTATACAAATATGATAAAAGCAATAATTGTATAGATATTTTAGAGATTCCGTACACGACAACAAGTGAGGCAATCATATCCAAGATTATGGAACTTATCAAAGCAAATAAGGTAAAAGAAATTTCCGATGCACGAGACGAAACGGGACTTAACGGATTTAAAATTACTCTTGATTTAAAGCGCGGAACAGATCCCGATGCCCTTATGCTGAAATTATTTAAACTTACTCCTCTTGAGGACAGTTTCAGCTGTAATTTTAATGTTCTTATAAAAAATACACCTTGTGTTTTGGGTGTTAATCAAATAATACTTGAATGGGTAAAGTTCAGAATGGGCTGTATAAAAAACGGCTTAAAGTATGACATAGACAAAAAAAGCGAAAGACTTCATCTTTTGACAGGTCTTAAAAAGATATTGATGGATATTGACAAAGCAATTTCCATTATCAGACATACTGAACTTGAAGAGGACGTAGTGCCGAATCTTATGTCAGGGTTTGATATTGATAAACTTCAGGCAGAATATGTTGCTGATATAAAACTTAGAAATTTAAACAGGGAATATATTTTAAACAGGACTGCGGACATTGAAAAACTGATTGATGAAATAGATGAATTTACCTCTATTTTGGAAAGTGATAAAAAAATCAAGAAGATGATAGAAAAGCAGCTTGACCAGATTTCAAAAAAATATGGAATAGACAGAAAAACAGTGCTTATATCCGATGATGAAGTCGAAACATATGAGGAAAATAACTACATTGAAGATTATCCGCTTACAATCTTTACAACACGTGAAGGGTATATTAAAAAGGTAAATGCCGTTTCCATACGCTTTACAACTAATGATCATAAGCTTAAAGAGGGCGACGAGATTGTAAGTGCAATTGAAACAACTAATATCAGTGATATTCTGTTTTTCTCAAATAAGTCGGTAGTATACAAAATGAAAACCTACGAGCTTAATGATACAAAAATCAGTGTGATGGGGGATTATCTGCCGGGTATTTTGGGACTTGAAGAGGACGAAAAGATATTATACACCATTGTAACAAAAGATTATTCGGGAATGATGCTGTTTTCATTTGAAAATGGGAAAATGGCAAAGGTAGAACTTTCAAACTATGCCACAAAGACAAACAGAAAGAAGTTAATCGGTGCATATTCCGACAAGTCGCCTGTTGCGGATATACGGTTTATAAGCGAGGACACCGAAATAGTGGCATTTGCCGACAACAACAAGGTATTATGTCTGAATACCGATAAAATACCGTTAAAATCAACAAAATCTACACAGGGAGTACAGGTTATGAAGCTTACAAAAAAAGGTGCAAAGATGTGCAGAGTGGTTGAAGCAAAAGACAGCGGAATTGATGATTTAAAACATTATACAACAAAAAATATTCCTGCTGCCGGCAGTTTTTTAAAGAAAAATACTGACAAGGATAAACAAATATCATTATTCAGCGAATAAAAATCGGAGGATGGATAAATGAGCGATAAAGTAAATA
Organism: uncultured Bacillota bacterium; assembly: GCA_949297205.1. Lineage (GTDB taxonomy): Bacteria > Bacillota > Clostridia > UBA1381 > UBA1381 > RGIG1988. The sequence continues at coordinate 7,615 of CASFSH010000381.1, forward strand.
TATTGGGTGTAAAAGTTGATAAAGTGGGGATTGATGAGGCAACTGAAAAAATAATTAAAATGCTTGATGAAAATAGGGTTCATTCAGTTTTTACACCTAATTCCGAAATTATATTACAAGCATACAAGGATCAAGAATTTTGTAATATCCTAAACAGTGCCGATCTTTTGACGGCTGATGGAATAGGTGTTGTTTACGCGTCAAGGATTTTAAATGATCCTATTTCACAAAGGTGTGCAGGATATGATATTGCCTGCAAATTAGTGGATAAAATATCTGAAACGGGACACAGACTGTATCTTTTTGGAGGTAAACCGGGGGTTGCCGAACAAGCAAAGAAAAATTTTGAGAAGAAATATCCATTTATTCAGGTAGTGGGAACAAGAGACGGATATTTCAAGCCCGAGGAGACTCAGGATATTATCAATGATATAAACTTTGTTGATGCAGACATTGTGTTTGTATGTTTAGGTGCTCCGAAACAGGAAAAATGGATTTATGACAATAAAGATAAACTAAACGCAAGGGTGCTGATGGGCATAGGCGGAAGTCTTGACGTATTTGCCGGAATTGTTGAACGTGCCCCTGATATTTTTTGTAAAATGGGTTTGGAATGGCTGTATCGTCTTATTAAGGAACCGTGGAGATTTAAAAGAATGCTTGCTTTGCCCAAATTCGGACTGACTGTATTATTCAAAGGAAGAAAATTTAAGGGAGATGCATAAAATGGGTAAACTGATTGCAATTGACGGAGTTGACGCGAGCGGAAAGCAGACGCATACAAAAATGCTTTTTGAACGATTAAAGGCTGACGGAAGAAAAGTAAAATTAATTTCTTTTCCTGACTATGAAAGCGACTCCTCTGCATTGGTAAAAATGTATCTTTCGGGTAAATTCGGTGAAAATCCGAATGATGTTAATGCATATGCAGCGTCGAGTTTTTTTGCAGCAGACCGATTTGCATCATACAGAATGAACTGGAAAAAAGACTATGAAAATCCGGATATGATTATCATTGCAGACCGGTATACATCTTCAAATATGATACATCAGGCAAGCAAGATTGATGATGAAAAAGAAAAAAATAAATTTTTGGCTTGGCTTTATGAGTTGGAATTTAAGATTTACGCATTGCCCGAACCTGATATAACATTCTTTTTGGATATGCCGGTGGAATGTGCGAAGAAACTTATGGCAGAGCGTGAAAATAAATTTGATAAAAATCAGACTAAGGATATTCATGAAAGAAATACTGATTATCTCAAAAAAAGCTACGATAATGCCTGTCATATTGCAAAAATATATAACTGGAAACATATTTTATGTGCAAAAGATACGCTTGTAAGACCGATAGATGAGATAAATAATGAGATATATGATATAGTAAACGGTATGTTAAAATAAAGATTATTTAAGCTGTTTGTCAATTGTAAGCAGAGGTATGGTTATGAAAAAAATTATATTTTTTGTGGTGTCAGCATTTGTGCTTAATATTGCCGGGTGTACAAATTTATTAAATTCAGATACAGAATATTTAGAACAAACGGAAAATATGGATAAAAAAGAAGAGGCTAAAGATGCACAGACTGAAAAAAATTTAATATTAGACGGAAAAATAATTGTAATTGATCCGGGGCATGGACTTAATTATGACAGCTCATATGAACCCGAAGCACCGGAAAGCTTTATAACAAAGCCTGCATATGTAAGCGGAACGAGGGGAAAATATCAGACCGAGGAGGAATTGAATTTATCCGTTGGAAAGATTTTGTATGACCGGCTCACAGGTCTTAATGCAAAAGTTTATATGACAAGGCATGGGCATTACAGTCAGAGATCCAATATTGAAAGAGCGGAGTTTGCAAATGAGTTGAATGCAGATATTTGTATAAGACTCCATGCAGACGGAAGTGAAAATAAAGAAATAAGTGGTATTTCAATGCTTATACCAGCAGAAAATCACTTTGAAGATATAGATATTTTAAAAGAAAGTAAAAAAGCAGGAGAGATACTTTTTGATAATATTATACGTTCAACGGGAGCAAAGAAAATAGGTATCACACCAAGAGCGGATTTAGCAGGCTTTAATTGGAGCAAAGTTCCTGTTGTTCTGATTGAAATGGGTTTTATGTCAAATGAAAATGACGATTATATGCTTTCTCAAAAAGATTATCAGGAGAAAATTGCAGACGGAATTATAAATGGATTGGAAGAATATTTTCAAGAATAATAAATAGGCTGCCGTATTTTAATCGGCAGCCTATTTATGTTTAAACACTGTTTTGATTGATCTCAATAAATTATTTAAAAATATAGGTTAAATGTAAAAAGATTTTGATTATTGAAAAAACGCAGTTATGCTGCAGCATAAGAAATACTGCAGCAATAATATTTATAAGTATAATTAGTCCTTATATGCCGGCATAAAGTCTGCATATGCACTTGGTAAACCGTGTTCGGTTGCATCAAGTCCCGTAAGTTCGTCTTCTTTATTTGCTCTTAAGAATCCTGTTACATTCATAAGTTTGAAAATAACGAATCCGGTTAATGCGGCCCATGCAATCAGTACAATTTCGCCGAGAAGCTGAGTTGCAAATAATTGGAAATTACCTGTAATCAAACCCTCAAAACCGTTATCATTTGCAAATATTCCGACTGCAATTACACCCCATGCACCGCAAAGACCGTGAACCGCAACTGCACCTACAGGATCATCTATATGAAGCTTTGTATCAATGAATTCAATTCCCAATGTTACGATAATACCTGCAATAATACCGATTATTAAAGATGATAAAGGAGATACGCAGTCACATGATGCAGTAATACCTACAAGACCTGCCAAAACTCCGTTTAATGTCATTGAAACATCGGGTTTGCCGTATCTTTTCCATGTAAAGAAAAGAGCTGTGGTTGCAGCGGCACAGGCTGATAAGTTAGTTGTTATGAATACTTTTGCAGCAAGCAAGTAAGGCTGTGAATCAGAAGGCAGAGAAGTATCTATCAATGCCTGAGTTGATGAAGGGTTGAAACCGAACCAGCCAAACCATAAGATAAATACACCCAAAGCACCGATTACTATGTTATGTCCCGGAATAGCACATGATTCTTTCTTCCCGTTTACTATTTTATATTTTCCGATCCTCGGACCGAGTATTGCAGCGCCTACAAAAGCAAGTGTACCACCCATTGAATGAACAATACCCGAACCTGCAAAATCGTGGAAGCCTAACTTTGAAAGCCAGCCGTCCGGACTCCATACCCAATGTCCTGCTATCGGGTATATGAACAATGAAATAAGAAATGAATAAAGAACATATGCTTTAAAGTTTGTACGTTCTGCCATTGCACCGGAAACTATTGTAGCGGTTGTTGCACAGAACACTGTCTGGAAAAACAATGATGCATAACTCATTGTAGGTTCATATGCACTTGAATTCATAAAAAACTGTCCGAAAGGAATACCGATTACACCGCCAATTGAAGTTCCGTACATTAAGCCATAACCGATTATCCAATAAACAACAGATCCCAAAAGAAAGTCAACACAGTTTTTCATTGTAATATTTCCTGCATTTTTTGCTCTTGTGAAACCTGTTTCAACCATTGCAAAACCTGCTTGCATAAAAAATACCAATATTCCGCCTATAAATAACCATAATGTGTTTACCGCACCGGAAAAAATTTCCATATCCATAATCAAAACCTTCTTTCATTATAATAGCTTTAAAGAGCCTTTTCGTCTTCTTCACCTGTTCTTACCTTAATTACTCTTGTTACAGGCGAAACAAAAATCTTACCGTCACCAATTTCGCCTGTTCTCAATGTTTTGACAGCTACATCCACAACTTGTTGTACAGGAATAGCACATACAACCATTTCAACTTTAACTTTGGGCAATAGGTCAACGCTGTAGTCAACACCCCTGTATTTTTGCTTCTGACCTTTTTGCTGTCCGTACCCTAAAACATTGGTTACAGTCATACCGGTAATCCCGATTTCATTTAAGGCAGTTTTTAATTCCTCAAGCTTACTTTGTCGTGTAATGATTTCAACTTTTGTCATTTCCGGCATATTAATTACCCCTTTCTTTTTTCAAAACAAAAAGAAAAGGCGTGCCGCAGATTCTCTGCTACACGCCTTTGTGTCTATTCTTTTTGTTTAATTATGGCCTCATTATAAATTTTTTTCTGAAAATTGTCAAGTATATTTTATAAAAAAATTCTCTTATTTGTTAATTCAGTTTATAATTAACAAGGGTAAATAAAATAAAACATTACATTTTGTTTAAAATGCAAAAAAACTATTGATTAATTTGGTGATTTAGTATATAATTAAGTCTGACAAACCGGAAAATAATTTAATGTATGGAATGAACAGTATAATTTTGTGTGTCGGTGATTATATGAATATAAAAAATCTTTCAAAAAAAGAATTAACTGAACTGATAGAAAAAAATTCAGGGCAACTGGATCCCGAAATTGGCAAAGAAGCGTATATTGAAAAAGAAAAATATTATCAGAACCGTATTTTTGCAAGAGGATTGATAGAGTTTACGAACATATGTAAAAACAATTGCCTGTATTGCGGAATAAGAGGAGAAAATAAAAATATACACAGATACAGACTTAATAAGGAACAAATTTTATCTTGCTGTAAAGCCGGTTATGAGTTGGGATTTTCGACTTTTGTACTGCAGGGCGGAGAAGATTTGTATTTTACCGATGAAAAAATGTGTGATATAATATATTCTATAAAGTCGCACTATCCCGATTGTGCCATAACTCTTTCCATTGGTGAAAAAACAAAAAAAACATACCAGGCATACAAAAATGCCGGAGCGGACAGATACTTGCTTCGTCATGAAACAGCAAATGAAAAACATTACGGTATGCTGCATCCTCATGATATGAGTCTTGAAAACAGAAAGAGATGTTTATATGATTTAATGGAAATAGGATTTGAGACCGGGGCGGGATTTATGGTAGGCTCTCCTTATCAGACATATGAAAATTTAGCGGAGGACTTGCTCTTTTTAAAAGAGTTAAAACCGCATATGGTTGGAATTGGTCCTTTTCTTCCTCATCATGACACACCGTTTAAAGATTTTAAAAACGGAAGCTTTGAACTTACAATTACCATGCTTGCATTAACAAGACTAATGCTTGGGGATGTGCTTTTGCCGGCAACAACTGCACTTGCAACATTAAAACCTGACATTGGCAGAACAAAAGCGTTTTTGGTTGGTGCAAATGTTGTAATGCCAAATCTTACACTTAGTGAATACAGAGATGATTATCTTCTTTATGATAATAAATTATCAAGCGGAAATGAGGCTGCACAAAGTATTAAAAATCTTGAAAAAGAAATAATGAAGTCGGGAAACATTCTTGATATGTCAAGGGGAAATAACGTAAGACTAAAGAATTTGTGATTGATTGTCAAACGAAGATTTTAAAATGTTTGTAATATGAAAGGAATATAAATATGAGCATTAATTCAAAACAACAGATAAAATGCCCTTATTGCGGACATCTTAATGATGTGACCGTTTGGAGTTCGGTGACTGTTGAGGACAGTATGGATTTAAAAGATGATATTTTAAAAAGAAAATTAAATATTATGGTATGCAGTAATTGTCAAAAACAGGCATTGCTTCCTCATTCCATGCTCTAT
>CASFSH010000382.1 GCA_949297205.1 uncultured Bacillota bacterium
CGTCGGGAGCCATGCAAGGAGGACAGACGTCAGCTGTTGGTATATCCCACACAAAAGGCATATGATATATTTCCCAAAGTGGTAAAAGTAAGAGATCAGTGGAACGATATGCTTCTTGAAGATTTTTCCGAAAAGGAAAAAGAGACTGTTTTTAAAATGATGGAAAAAATAATGGAAAAGGCTGCATATATTTTGGAGCATCCTGCGGAAGGAGAGAACAAAAGTGAAAAAGATTTTTGAGTATCTTCGGCCGTCAATTCCGAAAATGTCGCTGGGATTCATAATAAAATTTATAGGAACAATAATGGATCTTTTTATTCCGTGGATTCTTTCCTACCTTATAGATTATATTGTTCCAAAGCAAAACATGAGTCAGATTCTTTTGTACGGTTTTTTTATGATTATTTGTTCTGTTATTGCATGGGCAGGGAATGTAATTGCAAACAGGATCGCCTCTGCCGTTGCAAGAAATACCACACAAAAAATACGTCATGATTTGTTTTCCGCCATTTCATATCTTTCCTGCCGTCAGACAGATGATTTTACCATTGCTTCTCTTGAATCAAGACTTACATCCGATACATATAACATTCATCAGATGATCGGAATGATGCAAAGACTGGGAGTAAGAGCACCTATATTGCTTCTCGGCGGAATAACAGTAACCATGTTTTTAGATCCGATTTTAACTCTTGTACTTTTAGCGGTTCTGCCATTTGTTGGAATTGTAGTATTTTATATTTCAAAAAAAGGTATTCCTCTTTATATGCAGCTTCAAAAAAGTATAGATAAAATGGTCAGAATTGTTCGTGAAAATGCTTCGGGCATACGTGTTATAAAAGCGCTGTCAAAAACAGAGTATGAAAAAAGACGATTCTCCGACGTCAACAGTGAAGTTGTAAAAAAGGAAACAAAAGCGTCCGTTACAATGGCAGCAAGCAATCCTCTTATGAATCTGTTTTTAAATGCGGGCTTAACGCTTGTTGTTGTTGCAGGTGCTTTCAGAGTTTACCACGGCCATACAAAAACGGGAACAATACTTGCATTTTTAACATATTTTACTATTATATTAAATGCTATGCTTTCCATAAACCGTATGTTTGTAATGTATTCCAAAGGTTCCGCCTCCGCAAAAAGAATAAGTGAAATAATAGACGCACCCGAGGATTTGACAACAGGCGCTAAGAATCATATAAAAAGTAATTATCATATTATTTTTGATCATGTAAGCTTTGCGTATAACAGCGGAAGAAAAAATACAATATCTGATATTTCCTTTTCACTGAAAAAAGGTGAAACTTTGGGAATTATAGGGCCTACGGGATGCGGAAAAAGCACAATTGTCAATCTTCTTATACGTTTTTATGATCCCGACAGCGGGGTAATACGTATTAACGGAGACGATATACGAGGTATTTCTCCGAAAGATTTATACTCCAAAATCGGAATTGTTTTTCAGAACGATATTCTTTTTGCTGATACAATTGCAGAAAACATAATTTTCGGTCGTGATATAAAAAGAGATGCTGTAGAGAATGCGGTATCCTATGCACAGGCAGAGGAGTTTATAGATGAAATTGACGAGGGACTCGATTATGAACTGACAATAAGAGGTTCAAATTTAAGCGGCGGTCAGAAACAGCGTGTCCTAATCTCAAGAGCTCTTGCATCAAATCCCGAAATACTGATTCTGGACGATTCGTCAAGTGCTTTGGATTATAATACCGATGCGGAATTACGTCAAGCGCTGAAAAAACATTTTAAAAACACCACCACAATTATAGTTGCACAAAGAGTAAGTTCCATAAGCTATGCAGACCATATTCTAATGCTGGAGCACGGCAAAGCCATAGGATACGGAACACATGAGGAACTTATGGCAACTTGTGCCGAATACAAAGAGATCAGTGATTCGCAGATGGGAGGTACTATTCAATGAAGGGTAATGTTTACCGCAGCAACAAAAACAAAGCGGGCGAGAAGCCTAAAGACAGAAAATATGTTCTGATACGTCTATGGGGATATATGTACCGTCATAAATGGCTTTTGCTTATTGCATTTTTACTTACAGTAAGCGGTAATTTATTCGGATTAATCGGACCTATGCTTTCAGGTTATGCGATAGACGCAATTGTAGGGCCGGGCAACGTGGATTTTCAGAAAGTATTGTTTTATGCTGCATTAATGATAGGTTTTTATATATTATCATCTCTTATATCATATATTCTGAGCCTTATAATGATAACATTGAGCCAGAAAATCATTTTCCGTATGCGTAAAGACGTATTTGATAAACTCACCGAACTGCCGGTAGGATATTTTGACAGAACACAGACAGGCGACATAATAAGCCGTATCTCTTATGACATTGACACAGTAAACGCTTCTTTGTCAAACGATCTATTACAAATCAGCACAAGTGTTATAACGGTTGTGGGATCCCTCATAATGATGCTTATAATTTCTCCTGCATTGGTGTCTGTTTTGGCGGTCACCATTCCCGCCTCCATATTTTTAACACGATACATGGCAAAAAGAGTACGCCCTCTTTTCAGAAAGCGATCTGCAAAACTGGGTGAATTAAACGGTTACGTTGAAGAAGTAATAAGCGGTCAGAAAACAATAAAAGCATATCATCAGGAGAAAAACATAATAGGAAAATTTGACGAAAAAAATACCGAAGCCGTAGATGCATATTATAATGCTGATTATTACGGAAGCATGACCGGTCCGTCCGTTAACTTTATAAACAATATATCACTTTCTCTTATCAGCGTTCTTGGTTCGGCATTGTATCTTTTTAAAAGTATTTCTATCGGAGATTTATCTTCCTTTGTACTGTATTCGAGAAAATTTTCCGGTCCGATTAACGAGGCCGCAAACATATTGAGCGAATTACAGTCTGCCTGTGCTGCTGCGGAACGTGTTTTCAGGCTTATTGATGAAGAACCCGAATTAAAGGATGCAGATGACGCAATTGATTTACATGATGTAAAAGGTGACGTGAGAATGGCAAATGTCAAATTCGGATATATTCCCGGTCAGACCATTATACATAATTTAAGTTTTCACGCAGAACCCGGCAGACTTACCGCAATCGTGGGTCCAACAGGGGCCGGAAAAACAACTCTTATCAATTTGCTTATGCGATTTTACGATCCAGACAGCGGCGTTATAACCGTTGACAATACAGATATATCAAAGGTAACAAGAAGCAGCCTGAGAAAGGCCTATACAATGGTGTTGCAGGATACATGGCTTTTTACGGGTACTATTTACGAAAATATAGCCTACGGCAAAGAAGACGCTACCATGGAAGATGTCATACGTGTTTGCAAAGCCGCTTATATTCACGACGCCATTCTGCAAATGCCAAAAGGTTACAATACCGTACTTACCGGCGACGGCTCAGGTTTATCTAAAGGTCAGAAACAGATGCTTACAATTGCCCGTGCAATGCTTTTAGATTCCAAAATGCTTATTTTGGACGAAGCAACTTCAAATGTAGACACTCAAACCGAAAAGAAAATTCAACAGGCAATGAGAGAACTGATGAAAGGAAAAACCAGCTTTGTTATAGCGCACAGGCTTTCAACAATTCAAAATGCAGATCATATTTTGGTGGTTCATGACGGTGATATAGTTGAACAGGGTACTCATGATGTCCTTTTAAAAAACAACGGTTTGTATGCTAACCTTTATTATGCTCAGTTCAGATAATATGAGTAAAAATATTTTATAATTACAAATAAAGAATTTAAGCTATGCGGAGTCTTTTACAGAGTACTCCGCATTTATATTTATCTATTTGAAAATACTATTACTTCGTGCCTTTATTTTTCATATGTATCATCAAAAATATTGTGATATACTGTATCTGCTCAACAAATTAATAAACGAAATTTCAGGATAGCTCTATATTTTTATAGGGTTTATTTTCCTATGCCAATATTTACAGGGCTGAATTTGATAAAAACGTAAATTCCACCTGTGAATATTGGAGTTTATCCTGTTTTCGTCAGTAATTTGTTGAGCGACAATCGGAGTTTACGTTTTTTGTGCGGTAACTTCCGCAGATACTATCAATTTATACAATTTTTGACTGTAAAATTCAAATCCGGCATCGTTAGGATGAAGAAAACCATCTCCAAAACATTCGCTCTCGTGCGGAATAAAATCAGTGCCGTTTATATATACGGTATTGTTTATTTTCGATGCTTCTTCGGCTATTATGTCACCTATATTGTTAAAGCTTCCAAAAGTATGATTTTCTACCATATCTGCTCTCCAAATTGGAGAAATGGCAAAAATTTGTGCGGCAGGGTAATTTTTTGCAAGATTTTGAAAAAAATCTCGGACATTTCTTCTGAAGTCACATTGATTATAATCCCATAAATCATTTGTTCCGTATGCGACTGTAATATAATTCGGAGTTATCCCGTCATGCAGTCTTGCGAGTAACGGATTAAATTTCGTGCCTCCAATACCTTTGTTATATTCTTCTGCATTCAACATATTACAAAGTTTGGATGTATATCGCCGGGAAGGGTGAAGCGCGTCAAATCCATGGGTAATGGAATCACCGTAGGCTAAAAGTTTCTTTTTATATTTTATGGGCTCTATAACAGCATTTTCGTCTAATTCAATTTTGTACAGAGTAAACTTTACGCTATAGGGAAGGTGTATTTCAATATTTTTAAATCCATTTCCCAATGAAATTTCTTTCGAAAAATATCCCGTCTCATATTCTTTTTCGGAGTATTTTGGCCCTATATTTAATTCATCATAGTTTTTTATACAATCCAACAATTTTCCGTCCTTTACTATATCTATGCAATAAAAAGACCTGACCTTTGATACTTGTTCTGTCAAACCCTTTAAAACAATTTTTGTGCTGTTTGTATTGAAATGGAGTTTGATTCCTGCCGGCGATAGGAGCAATGCAAAATCTTCGGTGTTTTTAAAAAGTTCTTCTTGTTCTTTTGTAAATCTATGAAAGCATATTCCGCCGTTTTCTTTGAGTATTTTAACAGTTCCTGTTGCTATAGTTTGGAGTTGTTCTAATTCAACATTCATTTTAATCTCCATTCCGCCGCCAATGCGGCGGCACAAATCCTAACGTGTAAAAGAAGCAAGCAGATTGCCGTTTTGAGTGACGACGGCGTATGTGTATACTCCGAGTCACGAAAAAAGGTGAGATGCAAAGCTTATTT
>CASFSH010000383.1 GCA_949297205.1 uncultured Bacillota bacterium
AATTATTTATTAAAAATAGCTTTGCAGAACATAGTTCATTATCCTAAAGCCTGAAATTTTTTTTGTAGAAAGATCTTTTGTTTTTAAAAAATTATATCATATCTTTTGCCGTTTGAGAAAAGAACGCCATCGGTAAGTTTAATACAAAGGATACAAGTATTTTTATCATCAAAATTGTTGTGACCGTTATCTATCCATTCGCTGAATGCAGTCCGCAGTTTTTGAGCAATTATGGTGTTATCTTCTTTGCAAAACCATCCGAGGTTGATACCTTTGCCGTGTGCTGTGAGCCATTCTCCGCATATTCCCACATTCGGATTGTTTGTTATTTGTTTTATTTTATTTGATAATGCATAAGTTATAACATAAAATGAACTGTTTTCATAATAAGCATTAACTGTACGAACATTTGGAATATTACCGTCGATTGTAGCAAGAGAAATCAAGGTATCATGTCCAAATCTCTCATTCATTATTTTTTTTGCTTCTTCCGGAAAATTCTCAGGCATATTCTATCTCCTTTGTTTAATTGTAGTAATACAATAATATTGTGTATTTATAAAATTTATATTTTATTATTTATCCCAATATTTCATTACAGCTTCATGTGCTGATTTCTTTGCAATTTTTATTTCTTCATCGGTTACCGGAACATCAAAATCATTAAAGGATATGTTATCAAGAGAGTTTCCGGTGAGAACTTCATACCAAACAAGGCCGAGGGTATATCTGCCCAATCCCAGCGAAGCATGGAAGGTATCTCTGTGTACCTGTTTTATACCATTTTCTATAAGTCTGTCAAAGGCGGTACCTGATGGTATAATACCGTAGGCGTCAATATCTTTGCAGGCTTTGTCATAGGCTCTTGTCACATCGTTAAGCATTTCATGATAATCATTGTAACCCAATTCCTTTGTAAGTCTGTCGCTGCCCTGTTCATAAGCCCATGTCTGATGTACAAGCAATTTTGCTTTTGGTGCATATTTTTTTACATATTCAACAAGAGAATTAAGATAAGGCTGATATGTATCATAATCGGGTGCTTTATGACTTACCTGCTGAACGGTAATGTAGTCCCAGCCGTTCCATGATTCACTTAACAGTGCCTCTTTAATTGAAACATGAAATCCCGTACCCTCACCGTTAAAGGTGAGGGCATAATTTGGTCTGTCTTCAATGGCATTTATATAGTGTTCGCACAACGGACAGCCGCCTATATAAAGATTTACCGATTTTAAATCAACCCCTGCGGATTTTGCGATACCATGCAGGTATCTTGTTGAATCTTCCGAAAAACTGTTTCCTATTGATAATACTTTAATCATCTGTAATTCCTCCATTTTTATTTGGGATCAACCTCATCGGTTGTCAATCTGTATTTTAAATTATTTGCATATGTACCGTCAGGATTCTTAAATAAAACTCTTATTTTCAAATTGTCTTGTGTTGCTTTTGACAGGATAAACAATCTGTTAATTCCTGCTTTAAGAGTAATTTTATCGGAAGAAATTTTTTCTCCGTTTATATATAACTCATATGGTCTTGTAGAGTCAATTTCCACTGTATAATCTTCGTTTAACTTTGTGTCAGCGGAATCAGAGGGATTTTTAAGAGAATGAACAAAGGCTGTTAAAAACATTGTATTATTTTTACTGTCTGCAATGTATAAATATCCGTCGTTTCTGTTTCTTTCGGTCTTTTTCATCCAGCCGTATAGTCCTTCACCCAGGTTATTAAGTGAAAATACAGGATCGGTGTAATATTCGTATGCCCTGTTGTAATCCTGATACGGCATATAGGGAAGAGCCATAATAACTTCAAGTGCATTTTCTGCTTTATCCTTTACAACTCCAAGTGCATTATCGTTAAAGGAAGCACCGAGATTATCAAGTATTTTTGTATAAACACGTATTGATTTTGCATACTGCGGATCATTTTTGAACTGAATAGCAATAATTTCGCCTTTTCCTACGTTCTTTGAAATCATATATGGAAGGGATGGTTTTTTATTAAGCTGATTAAATTCCACCAATGCACGCATTGAATATTCTGCCGAATATCCTCCGATACACTTGTCTTCCCAAATGTTGCCCTCAACACCTGCCATTAATATTTTTGCATCTTTTGCATCAATGGCATTTTGTGCAAGCTTTTCGTTGGTAACTTCACGGGGTGATAACTGCGGCTTGTCAAATCCATATAAGTCAACAATTGATACGCCCTTAACAATTTCATTGTCATAATCTGCACAAAGAACATATGCATATTGGGAAGTAATTTTAACATCCTCTCCGAATAAAACAGACAGGCCTTTTTCATGACATTTTTCGGATGGCATAACAAGGACTTTAATTCCGCTTTCTGCAAGATTTCTTACATCTTCTGCTATATTCTGAAGTTTGTTTGAGGATATAATAAGCAGTTTGCCTACTGCTTCGGAAGGTGCATTGCAGTAATTGCAGTCAAGTGCAATATTTTCAAGCAATGCCTTGTCATTATCATTTACAATTGCCGATACATCTATTGTATTTACTGTTTTTTGTGAAGCGTACTCAAGCATATTTTTAAGTAAAACTGCTGCTTGAGGTACATTGTCAATATTATCGGTAATTTGAAGTTGATTTGCAATCACAATACCCTTTTTGTTTTTGTATTCCAACAATGGCGACCATAAATCACCGTCGTCACCGAAATCGCCGAAACTGCATTCTAAAATCATATTATAATTTCCTTCAACCGGTTTTTCAAATGCCGCTTCAATAAAGGGAACAGGACCGTACTCATATGCCTTTTCATGCCAGAATATTAAATCATCATCCGATAAGCCTTTTAAAACAGGATGAGAATAATCGCTTGCATGGGCTCTTAAGAAATCTTTTTTGTTAAGACGCATTGTACCGAGGCTGTAACCGAATTGTTCAAGAATGATTACATTACCGCCGTCACTTACAAATTTTTCAATGTTCTTTTGAATATCCTTTTCGGAATCCTTTAAATATGCACCCAGTACAAGTATGTCTGCATCAATTTTGCTGTCCGATTTAAGATCAACCCTTGTGCAGTCAGGCGCAAATTTTGAAATAATATTAAAATCCTTTTCGCTGCCGTAGAGTGCAACTTTCTTGTCGGTAACCTTGTCTGATTTCAATGAAGCAGGATAAATTGAATAATTTTTATGCATGGTAAACATCAGAGTATCGCCGTGATACAGCTCGCATATAAACTCAAGAGGTGTTCTTTCCGTTACCTTACAGGGTGTAAATTCAACTTCCTTTATTTCATAATTACCAGGCTTTTGAACAAACTTTTCTGTTTTTTCAAATATTGTTTTATTATCGCTGATTGCTTTAATAATAAGGGTTACATTTTTTTCTTTCATTGTATCATTGAATACATACAGATGTCTTACAATATTTTTGTCATCATAGAAAGAATGATTGTATTCATCACAGAAAACGGTAACGGCTCTCATGCCCTCTGCAGCATATTTAAAAGACGGGTTAGGCATATACATGGGATATTCTTTTGGAAGTTTTCCGTTGTTGATTGTAAGTGAATATTTAGGTATTCTTTTTGGTTTTACACCTTCTCCTGAATAATCATCATATTTAAACTCGATATCTTCCTTTGGCATACTCTTTTCAAAATAGTGTGCAAAGTTAAAGGAGGATATTCCCGAAACCTGTTCTTTTCTTGCATATTCCATGAATAGCTGTTCTTTAAATGTTACGCCCTCTGCGCAGTATTCACTGTCGGTATAGGTTTTAAGCCCAAGATACATACTTGCATTTTGGGGACAGATATACCATGAGCCGCCGTGCTCTCCTATTGTAAGAGGTGTTTTTCTGTCCCATTGATCTACCATACCGTCAATATTGTAGTGAAGGCTTGCAATTTCTGTGTGTTCCTTGTCAATTAATCTGTTGTCACCGTCAAGGGAGATAAGTCTTCCCGAGCGGTCGCATTTGTGGAATATATCCATAAGTTCAGGAACATGCTTTTTATATTCATCTCTGCCGTCAACCCATCTCATTTCATTTTGCAGACTCCATATTACAACAGAGGGGTGATTTTTATCCCTGTGTACAAAATGTTTGATATGGTCGGCACAGTTTTTAAGATAAACGGGATTAGATGCATCCATTGTTTTACCCGAACCATAGATAGCTGTTTCATCAACAATTAATATACCTGTTTCGTCGGCGGCATCAAGATAATACCGGGGATGAGGCTCTGCATGGTATCTTATGGAGTTTACGTCGTTTTCTTTACAAAGTTTGCACCAGTTAAGAGCATATTCCTTTGTCTGCTGACCGGCACCCTGGAAATGCCATGAATCACCCTTCAGATTTATTCTTACACCGTTTAAAATAAAGTTCTGACCTTCTGCCCAGAATTCTCTGAAACCGAAACGTTCAAAAAGTGTATCAATAACTTTGCCGTCTTTTATAATATCAATCTCCATATTGTAAAGATGGGGATTTTCTATATCCCAGTAAATAGGATCTTCCCATTTTTCACAAAAATCAACGGCGGTATCGGTATTTTTTTCTGCGGTAACATTTTTATCAAAGGTTTTTACAATATTGTCGCCGTCTTTTATTTTTACAGATACTGTAAGATTTTCATTATCGGCAGTGGTATTGGTAAGTGTTGTATAAACCGATAAATTTTTGTTTCGTACCGATGTTACTATTTCAACATCAGATGTATGTATATGAGGTTTGGTATATAAATACGCGTCCTGCCATATACCTCTTGCAAGCTTTCCGAACCATGAGCCCACAAGCCCTGTTGATTTTTGCGCGCCGCTTGGAATAGTACATTCTTCATATTCACAGCAGACAACATATAAATCGTTTTCTTCATTTAATTTCACTTTGTCTGTTATATCAATATGAAGGGGTAAAAAAGTTTCAAGCCATTCAGTTAGTTTTTCGCCGTTTAAGTATACTGCGCTTTTGTGTGCAATGGCGTCAAATCCAAGATAAATTTTTTCGCCCTTCATATTATCAGGGACTGTAAATTTTCTGTGTAATACACCTGCTTCGGCATCAGCCCATTTTTGAGGGTATCCGTACACGCTCATTGGATCAAAATCATATTTTTCAATATAAAAACCTGTTACGTGTTCTCTCCAGTTTGAAGGAACAATGCATTTTTCTTTTTCATACACAATATTTTCAGGCAGATCACATGAAAACTTGTTGTCGTACATGGGCATAAAATCCCATTCGCCGTTTAAATAAATTTTTTCTCTTGACATAAATTTTCTCCTTTACAGTTTTTTAGTCTTTTTCTCTTATTTCTTTCTCAATTTTTCCCATTTATTTCAGTGCAAATTATATCATATAGCCATAGTCATGTCAATTAAAAAAACACAATTAAACAATTCAAAAAAATTTTTTTAAAAATTTAAAAAAACCTATTGACAAATAGATCATTATACTGTATTATATGTATTAATACAGTTAATACGAAGGGAGGGAATAATATATGATTGATTTGAATCTTACCGATCCGAGACCTATATATGAACAGATAACGGAAAAAATGAAGGATCTGATAATCAGGGAATATTTAAAGGAGCATGACAAAATGCCGTCAGTAAGAGAATTATCGGCACAGCTTGCAATAAATCCCAATACCATTCAAAAGGCGTATAAGCAGCTGGAAACAGAGGGGTATATATATGCAAGGCCTGCAAAGGGATATTTTGTAAAAATGCCGGAAGCTAAAGAGGATAAGTTTTCTGCATTGGTAGAGCATATATCCGATTTGGTCAGGGAGTTATATTTTTTGGGTTATCCAAAAGAAAAGCTGTATCAAATAATAGATTTATATTATAAATAAGGAGGAAGACAATGATTAAGGTTTCAAATGTAACAAAGACCTTTGACGGGTTTACGGCATTGAATCAATTGAATCTTAATGTCGGCAAGGGCTCGGTATACGGCTTAATCGGACCTAACGGCGCAGGAAAGACAACAATTATAAAAAATCTGTGCGGAATATATAGACCCGATGAAGGTGATATATTAATAGATAATCAGCCGGTTTATGAAAATAATGCAGTAAAACAGAGAATGATTTATATAAGCGACGAGTTGTTTTTCTATTCTACATACTCAATAAAAGCAACCGCCGATATGTATTCAAAAATATATCCCAAATGGGATTGGAACAGATACCAAAATATGAAAGAAGTATTTAAAATGGATGATAAAAGAAAGATAAGACGTCTTTCAAAGGGTATGCAGAAACAGGTCGCATTCTGGCTTGGAATAAGTGCTTGCCCCGATATTATGATCCTTGACGAACCGGTTGACGGACTTGATCCGGTTATGAGAAGAAATGTATGGAGTCTTGTTTTGTCTGATGTGGCAGAAAATGAAACAACTGTTTTAATATCAAGTCACAATTTAAGAGAGCTTGAAGATGTATGCGATCATGTGGGAATTATGTTCAACGGGAAGGTTGTTTTGGAAAAATCCCTTGACGACGTTAAAGGAAATATACACAAGGTACAGACTGCATTTGCAGACGGCATTCCCGATGAATTAATCAGAAAGTTAAAACCGCTTCATATTTCGGAATTCGGAAGCGTAAAAACAATGATAGTAAAGGGTGTTACGGAGGATATAAAAGCGCAAATAGTAAAATACAATCCGCTTATCTGTGATGTTCTTCCCCTTACCCTTGAAGAGGTATTTATATATGAGTTGGGAGGTATGGGCTATGAGTTCGAAAATATCATTCTTTAGCAGTTCGATTTTTAAAGCAAACATGAAACGGTTCTGGTGGATAAGTGCGTGTTTGTTTGTGGCAGTGCTTACATTTGCCCTGCTTCCGTTAATAGAATACGGATATAATGACGGCTTTAATACAATAAACGTATTGGCAATAGGATATTCGATAATTGTTCCGCCGTTGCTGTTTTCCTACCTTAATTCGGCAAATTCGGTTACCTGTATGCATGCTTTTCCTATAAAGAGAAGCACCCATTACATTACCAATATAATTTCCCTTGCGGTGATTTTGTTCGTACCTGTTATAATCGGATTTTTAATCGGTCAGGTAGTATCCTATAACGGTTATACTAGGGAAAGATTGGAAATGTGCGAAATATTTTGTATGAACTTTGTAATGGTAATTATTTTTTCGGGAGCGTCGCTCTTGGGCATTATGGTTACGGGAAATACCGTTGCAGCTATTGCTTTCGGTGCGATATTTGCAGGATTTCCGTATTATTCGGAAATAATTTTTAAGTTTTTTTTAGAACAGAATATATATGGTATATGGGGAAATGATGTTATTACAATACAAAATTTCCGGCCCGATAAATTCAACACCTTTATGGGTGTGATGCTGGGTATCGGTATAGTATGCTATATTGTTGCATGGCTTTTGTACAAATACAGAAAATTAGAGTCAAACGGAGATATAATAGCGTTTAAATGGCTGAAACCGGTATTTATAGCAGGTGTTTCGGTATACATGGGATTTTTGGGGTATTTCTATCTTTCAAATATATTCACAAATAATATATTCTTTATGCTGCCATTTGGAATTTTAGGTATAATAATAGCTTATATGCTTTCCAAAAAAGCATTTACCCTTAAGGGTGTTTGGAAACCCGCACTGATATATATAGCGGCAGTATTTGTGTTGTTTGCAGTGGTGGAATATGATATTACGGGATTTGAAAGACGTATACCCGATATAGATGATGTTGCAAGTGTTAATGTGGCATATGAGCAATTCAATGAGGATGATTATAATGAAAGCGAAAGCTATCGGGAATTTAATGGTAAAGAATACTATTTTGTAAATCCAAAGTATCTGAGTGAATATGCGTTCACCGAAAAAGAAGATATTCAGAATGTTATGAATCTGCACAAGTACCTGATAGAATTAAAACCGCAATACAGTGAAAGAAGCACAAGCACCAGTTTACCTGTTGTGTATAAACTGAAAAACGGAAATACAATAAAAAGAGTTTACCCAATATCATTTTCACAGGATAAAGAATATCTTGAACCTGTCTTTACAACAGATTTGATGAGAAATAAACAATACCCATTTTTTGACTATGAAGATGCAACGCTTGAGAGTATATCAATAACCGATGACAGAATGATAAACGGTGTGGCAAATAATAAAATATTTACCGGAACTTCACCGGAAGCCGCTGCTTTGATTAATGCAATAAGAGAGGATATAAAGAATCTGAGTTACGAAACGCTGATCTATGAAAACAGAGGCGCAACGCATATCGATATTGCTTATCGGCGTCCTATTGTCAATGATAAAAATGAACCTGTAACATCTAATGATGTAATAACAAATGTGTCACAATTCAGCAGCGGAATAACAATCTCACCCGAATTTACCAATACCGTAAAACTTCTGTATCAATACGGAATATTTGATAATACTCCGACGGTTGATGATATTACCAAGGCTGCATACCGAATTGACGGAGGAGAACCCATAGAAATTACAGACAGGGCACAAATTGAAGAACTTTACAGCTATTGTGCATATAATAACTGCATCCCGGAAAGAAGTAACAGAAGGTATTATGCAAATGTCAAAATTGAGTTTTACAGTGGTGAAAATGTTATATTGACTGAAGATTATTACAGCATCGACGAATCTACTCCAAAGCTAATACTTGATGAATGTAAAAAGCTTTATCCTGATGAAGACGATTTGAGCAAAAGCGGTATGGATGCGGCTGTAGAAACAGAAGAGGTTATAATTATAAATTAAAACAGGCGGCAGAGATTTTTTCTCTGCCGTCTGTTTTGCGCTTTGATAGAGAATAATAGACAGGTTTAATTTTTTGTAACGGGAGCATAGCTTTTATCTATTGTAATAACACAATTATAATCGCTGTGTTTTTCTTTTACAAGTTTAGAAATTTTATTTTTAAGCTCTGCGTCCGACATATTAAGATGATATATATTAATGCAGTCAAACACAAGATTTGTATGAGTTGTTCCCGGTACAACTCTTAAATCATGAATGGAAAGGTCAGGGTGAATTGATTTTACAAGTTCCGAAAGCTCCTTTCTTAAGTCAGTTGTGATTGAATCTTGTGTAAGAATTGGATCATAATGCACTATCATATGAAGCCCGTCATTTTGTAAAAAGTCATATTCAATGTTATCGATAACATCATGACTTTTTATAACGTTTTCTTCTGCTGCCATTTCAACGTGAACACTTGCAAATTTTCTGCAAGGACCGTAATCGTGAATCATTAAATCATGCATACCGAGAACTTCGGGATAGGACATTATTTTATCGCGTATTTCCTTTACATATTCTTCCGAAGGTGCGGAACCCAGCATGGGGTCTATAGTGTCCTTTATTAAGCCTATGCCGCTTACCAGAATAAATACCGCAACAAAAAGACCGATAATACCGTCAAGTTCAAAGCTTGTGAAATGTGAAATTATTGAGGCAAGCAATACTGCTGAAGTTGAGATAACGTCATTACGGCTGTCGGCTGATGTTGCTTCAAGGGTTGTTGAATTGATTTTCTTTCCGAGCTTTTTGTTAAATACCATCATCCACAATTTCAGAAGTATCGAAAAAACAAGAATACAAACAAGCGCTGCTGAAAATTCCACTTCAGAAGGATTTAATATTTTTTCAATACTGGATTTTAATAATTCAACACCAATTACAATAATAAGTACGGCTACGGTAAGCCCCGATAAATATTCATATCTCCCATGCCCGTAGGGATGTTCAGTATCGGCAGGCTTTTCCGCAAGTTTAAATCCCAAAAGGGATATTATGCTTGAAGACGCATCCGAAAGATTGTTTACGGCATCTGCTGTGATGGAAACCGAATTTGATAGTGTTCCTATAATAATTTTAAGTAAAAAGAGAATAATGTTACAAATAATTCCGACAGTGCCGGCAAACTTGCCGTATGCTGCTCTGACAATGGAATTTTGTGTGTTTTCGTGGTCTTTAATAAATTTTTTTGTTAAAAAATCTGTCATAGCGGTAAATTTTAACTCCCTTCACAATACAAAGTCTGAAAAAACGGCATCAGTCGCCGTATCTTTTCAGACTTTGGAATAATATAATAGTTTATTAATAATAAATGATTACTAAAAAATAATTATTACTTTTTTATATTGTTTCAACTTTTATTGTGTTTGTGCTTCCTGCATCTCCGTTTGCAACTCCTCCCGTCATTACAACAGAATCACCTTTATTCAATTTGAAATTTTCCTTTGCTGCACGCAGAGCATG